>JAWXAT010000028.1 GCA_034439615.1 Oligoflexia bacterium
CCCAACACCAACACCAACACCAACACCAACACCAACACCAACACCAACACCAACACCAACACCAACACCAACACCAACACCAACACCAAAACCAACACCAACACCAAAACCAACACCAACACCAACACCAAAACCAACACCAACACCAACACCAACACCAACACCAAAAACACGCACCACTCACCAGTGCCACGACCAAATCCTCAAGTTGGAACCGCCGTAAATAGTCACAGCACGTAATTATTATCGAGCCTTACCCTGCGGAAGGGGCGTTGTTTTCTTTTAAGCTAGGTCTGTACTTTGCTCTTATTGGCATTGTCACAAACTGAGGTACGTATTTTGAAACTTTTGCTTATTAGTTTATTTTGTCTACAGTTGTCAGTGCAAGCACTTGCGCACACAGCGTCTCCAGGTGAGAAGCTTGGTGTTGGTGCGGGCCCTGAGAAATTGATTGCCACTCATATCTTATCAGGCGCTAAAGAGCGTCTCACATTTAAAATTTTTGAAAGTTACACTCATGGAAATAGTGAACGTCAACTTCGTTATGAGTTAGAAGAATCTCGAACTCTTTTAATGGACACACACATTTCAGTTTTGATCGGGCGAGACCTTGATTTTGATGGTTTCATGGACACTTGGTTTCCGTTAACTGTAAATGACGTCCCATTCTCAGTCACCAGCTGGACAACTTATTTCCCCTCGCAATCATCAGGAACATCAAAATCAATTGATCGTGTTTCTAAAAGAAAAGACGGTTGGGATGCGGCTTTTTCGTTAATGCATGAATTAGGAATTCATAATCGAAGTATGACGCAATTAGTTTTTGATTCTATTCCTTCAATTGCTTTTATCTCAGACTCATTGAATTCAGGTTTTAAAGACGGTCTTTTAGCAAGACAGCTTAATGTATTAAGCCTAGAAAAACGCGTTGCAAATTTAATAAAAGAAGAAAAAATTGATGGCCATGAGCAGTTAGCATTATATCAAGCCATTTCAAACGAATGGATGGCCATCGCTGATGATATTTCAAATATTGGATTGCCCGATGCCTATAAGGGTGTTGCAGGAGATATGAGTTTTCAATTTCTTGGTGGAGTAATTCTTAAAAGTATTTCGCTACTAGGCCCTGTTTTAAAACCTGTTTTTTCTAAAATGTCCATAATCGCAATGGCACCGCTTTTAAAAACTTCAACCGGTCGAGCGCTTTATTCACGTTGTGCTGCATATTATGCCAGTGTTAATTTAGCACGAGAGCAAGCTGCAGCACGTTTAGCACGCATAAAATCAGGACAAGCTATTGTTGCTCGTTATGCTGCCACTCGCGGAGCAACTATTTCTACACTTAAACGTGTACATTTATATAATCAAGCCATCATCGCAAGACAAGTCACCGCAAAAGTTCTGCAAGCTTGGTGGGCAGACAAAGGTTACGTAGCTTTTAATTTTTCTATTCAAACGGCGATTGAGGCTCAAGATCATTGGGATGAAATCAAAGACCCAAATCCATTTAAGATCGCTCAGAATATTTGGAATAATCGTGAGATGAGACAAAATCTATTATTTATGTTTTCAGAAACAAATATGCAGACGGTTGTTCATACAAGCATGGGTAGAAATATGAAAAGCTACGTCACTTGCTTTTTCTTATCTATGGGTAATTCTGTTGCAACTAATATTTGGATTAAAAAAGAAAGTGATCCAGGCCGTATCGCAGGGGATACTCTTTGGGAAACTACCATTGGCAACGGTCAAACTTTAGCAGATGGGGTCGTAAGACAACATGCTAAAGAACTCGCTAAGCAAACAGGCAATAGTAAATTCAGACTTCTTGGATACGCATTTGTAGTGATTGATCAATCGGCTGGATATCTTGGATATAATAAATGGACTGGCGCTTATGAAGATTATAGACGGCGTCAAAAAGAAAAACTTCCAAAACTTGAACAATCAAAAATTCAAGATCAAATGCCCATTACTTCTGATGCGGCCCGACATCTTGAGCCGATGCTCATCCCTATAATGGTTCCAGCAGGAATTTGATTATTTACTAGCTTGGAAATTAGTAGCTCATTAGTATTATGCTTACTAAATTAATGAGGGGGCGTTATGAAGCTATTGAGTTTGATAATTATCATGTCTGGTTTGATTTCTTCAAACACTCAGGCTCAAGTATGTGGTGAGAATGAGCCGGCCTATTGTACACCTCAAGTTTTTAGATCACTCGAAAAACCTATTACAGATAGAATTTTGCGTGCTCATGTTTTTAAAGTAGGGCAAGTAACTTTAGCGGGTCTTGCAATCGGGGTTTCAAGTGCAAATAGCGTTAAAAATCTTGCAATGCAAAATTCTACAGCAAGTGATCAAGAAGGTTATTGTACTTGGTATGTGAATCGCGGAAATGTTTTTGCATGGTGGAATTTTAATTATAAATATTTGCCACATCCAAGTAGTCAGGCTTCTGAGCAAATAATTTCTCAATACATGAGTTTAGCAGCTCCACTTTTTGATCAAGGGATGAATAATTTTGTGACATGTGCCCAAAAACATCGCTACATTTCAGTTGGCTGCAATGGAATGAAACACCGAGGTCCCACACTCTTTGGAATGCTCCTTGCCTACAGTGGTTGCAAAGCTTCAAATGCTACAGCCATTGTTAATGAATTTTGGGGTCTTAATGGCGTAGCACCTGAAGTAAGGCTTGCCATTATTGAAGCAGCCTCACGTTTAGGTAAAGCCAATCAAACACAAAGTTGTCGTCTAAGACAGATGCTGGAAAATTAAAGTGCTCTGAGTCTAATACTTCCTGGTGGATCAATTCGTGTCATTTTTTGAGCTTTAAGAGCATCATAGATTGTGACGATGCGATAGCCTTCAACTATGAGTCTTGGAATTATAATTTCTAAGGCTTTATAGGTTTGGGGATGTATCTCATGAAATAAAATTATCCCACGATTTCCGTACATACCTAATTGTTTAAAAACACGATTTGTAATACTCACTGGATTTTTATCAGACCAATCAAGTGAATCAATAAGCCACATGGCGTGATTAAGGCGATTTGGTCTACACTCAGAACCTCGACATGTCTGGCTAACAGTATTTGCTAAAATTAGATCAAGTACGCGTTTGTCTCTAGAACCATAAGGTGTTCTAAGAAATTCAGGAGCCTGTAGTACTCGATTAAGATCAAAACCTTGGGCAAAATGATTTCGATAAAACTGATTAAGTGAATCTATGCCACCCATTACTGATAATAAAATATTTTGGGTGTTATCAATTTGAGCATTGATAGAAGCATCACTGAGATTTTTAAAGTTTTGATGACTCCAGCTATGATTTGCTAAAAGAAATCCCCTGGAGTGAAGTTCTTGGCTTACATGAGGGTATGCTTTTATATTTCTTCCAACTTGAAAAAAAGTCCCGTCAATACGATTTCGTTCTAAAAGATTAGCCATCGCAATAGTAAGGGTAGGGTGGGGGCCATCATCAAATGTTAAAACAACTTCTTTAGTTTGAAGTTCTTTTCCTGTGAGTTCGTTCGTTGCGTAATAGTTGAGTTCTTGATCATTAAAACAGGCGCGATCGCGGCCCTTGAGTATTCGCTTTACCTGCGCATAATCACCATTTCTTTCTGCCTTTTTAAGTGCATAGAGGTCAAGTAACCCTTCATGAAGAGCTTTTGCATTTCCAGTGATGATGTGGGCATCAACGAGATCTCTCATGGCGTTTACTTCTGCTGAAATGACTTCTGTTTCGGGTAAGTATGTCGGCTCAGCAAAAGCTGTGTTGTTTAAAAGTATAAGGCTAAAAAAGCTTAAAAGAAATTTCATGGATCCCCCGATTGACTTACCCAGGGTGAACTAATAGCAAAATTACTAGTCTTGCAAGTGAAATGGTCTGTGACTTCTTAGAGCATTGACATCAACCTAAATCGCGACATAATAGGCCGTTATCGACTTATAGGGAGAGTAAAAATGGCCGTCGCTAGAAAACCACCTTTGCTTGAGATCTATGAACTCATGGTCAAATCGCGTGTTTTAGAAGAACGCCTTATTAAAATTTATAAATCAGGTGAAGGGTTTTTCTGGATCGGCGGACCCGGTCAGGAAGCTTTTGACGTAACTCTGGGCATGCTTCTTAAAAAGGGGCAAGGCCTTGATTATGACTGGTTTCATGGGCATTACCGATCAACCCCAGTGCTTATTGCAATGGGATTAGAAATGATTGACTCCGTTAGGATGATGAAAAACCTTGCGACCGATAAATCTTCTCATGGTCGCAATTTTTGCAATCACTATGCGATTCCAGAGTGGAACGTTGCACCCATTTCATCACCCATTGAAGTTCAATATTCCATTGCCTTAGGGACTGCCCTTGCACAAAAACAACATGGGGGTAGTGGTATTACTGTGGTAACCGGTGGAGACGCTGGAACCGCAGAATCTGATTTCGCATCGTGTCTAGTTTGGGCGAGTCGGCCTCTAGAGGAACTTCCAATGCTCATCCTAGTGCAAGATAATCATTGGGGTATTTCAACACCCTATGAAGGCCAACATGGTGAAAAAAATATCGCCGATCGTGGAAAAGCTTTTGGAATAAAAACTGCCGTTATTGATGGTAACGATGTTGAAGAATCTTGGAATGCTTTGAGCGAGGCATTTGCATATATTAGAAAAGAAAAAAAGCCCTATTTACTTCAAGCAAATGTATCAAGACTGTATGGTCATTCATCTGCATCTGGAGCCAATTTTGTTACTCAAGAAGCAGATTGCATTAAAATTTTAGAGCAAAAACTAGTTAAACAAAAACTGCTAACTGAAAGTAAAATCAAAGAAATCTGGGATAAGTATCAAGATGAAAGCATGAAGGCACTTAACCAGGCTCGAACAGAACCTGCGCCTACGGCTGAGTCAATTTGGGAATATGTTTATGCAGATAACGAAAACGCTGATTGGAGAAAATTTTAAAGCTTATGGCAAACATGGCACAAGCAATTCGAATGGCGCTCCACTACGGTGAAGAAAATCTCGGTGTTAAAAACATTTTTGGCCAAGACGTAGGCCCTCCATTGGGTGGTGTTTTTACTGCAACCCAAGGTTTAAAAACCACCTGGAATACTCCACTCGATGAACGTGGAATCATCGGCATGGCTATTGGCCTTGCGATGGCGGGGAGTCGGTGTGTTGCTGAGATTCAGTTTTGCGATTATATTTTTAATACCATTGATCTTTTAAAAATTGGTGGAAACACCTGCTGGGCAACTTATGGTCAGTTTCCTATTGCTATGACTGTTATGACGCCTGTGGGTTCTGGTATTCGAGGTTCACTCTATCATAGTCATAGTTTTGATTCTTGGGCAACGCGACTTCCTGGTTGGAAAATTGTCATGCCCTCAAATAGTCTTGATGCCTATGGTCTTTTGATTTCTGCGATGAAAGAAAATAATCCGGTATTGTTTCTTAAACCCAAAGCACTTTTACGTGTGAGAGGTGATGAGCTTATACCTGGTGAACCTGAAAATGAAAAAGATCTTAAAAACATGATAGATGCTCCATTAGGAGATCGATCAAAATGGAAACCACAATGGCCAAAGGTTACTGATTTTAGTGTGCCCATTGGGCAAGGTAAAATCACACGAACGGGTGATCACGCAACTGTAGTGAGTTGGGGTAGGTTATTACCTGTTTGCATGCAAGCAGCTGAGGAGCTTAGTTCCCAAGGCCATAGCGTTGAAGTGATAGATCTAAGGTCATTGTACCCGTACGATTGGCAAATGATTAAAAATTCTGTCATGAAAACAAGACGAGTTATATTTGTAAATGAAGACACAGAAATTTCAAATTTTGGTGAACATCTTTTACGACGTACTGTAGAAGAATTATTTTATCATCTTGATGCCAAGCCAAGAGTGATTGCGGGGAAACATCTTCCAGGAATTGGTTTACACCCAGTCTTAGAAGATAATAGTGTGCCTCAACTTCATCATGTGATTCATGAGCTTAAAGAATTACTCACAGAAGTTCCTTGAAATATTAAAGTAATTATTCAAAGGTGAAGTTCAGTATCACTTAAAGTAATCTACAAAATAAAAAGCCGCACAATGTGCGGCTTTTATAAACTCTATCTTTAAGAGTTAAATCAGCTGAGGTGTTTGCTTACATATTTGGTCATTTCAAACATGCTTACTTGTTTTTTGCCGCCAAAAATAGGCTTCAAGTTCTCATCAGCATTGATCATGCGACGGTTTTTTGCATCTTGTAGGCCGTGCTTTTTGATGTATACCCACAATTTTTTAACAACTTCAGTGCGGGGAAGGTCTTTTGAACCAACAACTTCAGCTAATAATGAGCTGGGTGTTAATGGTTTCATGAACGCTCCGCCAGCTTTTCTTTTTACGGGCTTCTTTGCAACTTTTTTCTTAGCAGCCATTTTTGAGCTCCTTTTATTGACGTCCGAGTAATAAGGACGCCGCGGTTAATTATTCTTATTTTGCATCTACTATGAAACAGCCTTATCGGACGTCGTGCAAGCATAAAATTGTGTTTCTCGAGGTATTTCCGAGGGAAAATGACCAAAATGACTGGTTTTTACGAGGGGAATTGACTTTTTCTCGAGAGGAAATCAGATTTTGGTACTTTTTTAGCGATTTTGTTTCTCAATTACTTTATTAAAAAAGCCTTCAGCCCAGTCAGCTTTCTGTCGCGGGCGTTTAATATCAATCATTGTTAAGATGTAATACGTTCCCCAAGCAAGTCCACCTAAAAGTACGAAGCTAATAATTACCGAGGCAAAATTTTGGTAAAGCCAGGTTTGCCTGATGTTAAAATTAAAAAATGGGTTACGCGAGTGCTTTTGTGATTCAAGATTTTGAAATGCGCTCCTAAGGCTTTGTGCTAACGTGCGTCGATAGGCTAGAGGCATGTTTAAAAATGACACGCCTACTTTTACGGTATCGGGAAACTTTGCCCAGTGGGCATTTTGAGTTGGTTCCTCGATGCGAGCTACACGCCCTGTACATGCGATTTGGTATCCTGGCATTGGAGAGAAATCCATTTTTATAATTTCACCAATACGAGGCGCAATTTTAATTGCAGTTGTAAATGACACACCTGATTCTGAAATATCAAAGATTTGAGTGGTACTGATTCGTTTGTTTCGAGGTGAAGCAAAGCGGATGATCTTGTGTTCTTTGCGAGCGTATCGATAGCGTCTCGCAGCTCTTCTACTTGTTTTTAAAACCGGTGTACCCATGAATTACCTCTTCTACTAGGCTTTTCGGTACCAAGGTCGTAAAACTAAAAGTATGAATGTTTTAAAAAATGACTAAAAAATAGGCAGAATCTAAAAGATTCTGCCTATCATGTCTTTTCAAATGATTATGATAAAGCGCTGGTAAATAACATTTCGCGGTACTTCGGAAGTGGCCATAATTCATCAGCAACTAAGCGCTCTGCATGATCACAGGCATCGCGCAGTTTAGCCGCACTTGGAACTGCGTTGGTTGCGATAAATTTCATCTTTTGTGATTCATCATGGCCTTCACGGCTTTTAGTGATGAGTGCTTCTAAATCATCAAGGCCCGTTAAAACTTCTTCAAAAACATGTTCTAAAGTTTTTAGACGTTCTGAATGGACCTTTTTTAAAGACGCATTGGTAATAGCTGAGTTAGTGGCTTGAAGCTGTCTCAGTTGTTTCTCAATTGCTGGAATCACATGACTCGTTGTGAGTTCACTTAATGTCATAAGCTCAATCTCAAGAGTCTTCACGTATCTTTCAACAGCAATATGATAACGACTTGCGATCTCTTCTGTTGAGAGCACTTTTTGTTCTGATAAAAAAGCTGTGGCTTTTGTGTCTTTAAAGACTTCAAGCGCTTCAGCTGAAGTATTCAAAATTGGAAGGCCCCGTTTTTTAGCTTCTTTACGCCATTCTTCAGAGTAACCATTTCCTTCAAAGCGGATGTTTTTTGTTTCTTTAACATACTCTCTGATCATCTCCATGACCGCTTCGTCACGAGTTGGTTTTTTCTTAAGCAGCTCTTTTAAACGACTGCTTGCTTCTTTAAATGACTGCGCAACCGCGGCGTTGAGAATAGACATCGGTACGGCCACGTTCGCAGAGGAACCAACGGCTCTAAATTCAAATTTATTCCCCGTGAATGCAAAGGGGCTGGTGCGATTACGATCAGTATAGTCTTTAGAAATATTAGGAACTTTACTCACACCTAGATCGATGAGTTGACTTTCAGTGGCTTGAGCAACTTCACCAGCTTCAATGCTATCTAAAATTTCACCAAGTAAACTGCCTAAGAACACAGAAATAATCGCTGGCGGCGCTTCATTTGCACCGAGTCTGTGATCATTACCCGGGGTAGCAATGGAGGCTCTAATTACAGCTGAATTATCATTAACCGCTTTAAGTATAATCGATAATACGGCTAAAAATCTTAAGTTTTGGTGAGGTGTGATTCCTGGTTCAAGCAAGTTCTCACCCTTGTCATTACTCATTGACCAGTTATTGTGTTTTCCTGATCCGTTGATTCCGGCAAAAGGTTTTTCATGCAGTAAACACACAAGGCCATGGCGAAGAGCAGTTCGTCTGATAACTTCCATACTTAAAAGATTGTGGTCTGTTGAGATATTTACGTCTTCAAATATGGGAGCTAATTCATATTGGGCGGGAGCAACTTCATTGTGACGGGTCTTAATGGGGATCCCTAATTTATAAAGTTCAAACTCAGCTTCTTGCATGAAATTTAAAATTCGACGTGGGATTGATCCGAAATAATGATCTTCAAGTTGTTGACCACGTGTTGAAGGGGAGCCTAAAAGTGTGCGACCTGTCATGATAAGATCGGGTCTGAGAGCGACATAGTTTTTATCTATGAGAAAATATTCTTGTTCAGCGCCCAAAGTTGCAGTGATGCGTTTAACATCGACATCGCCAATGAGCTTTAAAAACTCACAAGCTTCATTTGATAGGGCTTCAACTGATCTTAAAAGTGGAGTTTTATTATCTAAAGCTTGGCCGTGGTAACCGACAAACACAGTAGGAATACAAAGTGTTTTTCCGCCTTCATCTTCGATGATAAATAATGGAGAGCTGGGATCCCAGGCCGTATAACCTCGAGCTTCAAATGTGGATCTCATTCCGCCAGAAGGAAAACTTGAGGCATCAGGTTCACCTTGAATAAGTTGCCCCCCAGTGAAACGCTCAATGACTCTTAGTTCTGAGTGATGATTGTATTGAATGGTTATAAACGCATCATGTTTTTCAGCTGTGAGGCCAGTCATGGGTTGAAACCAGTGGCAAAAGTGAGTTGCCCCTTTACTTACGGCCCATTCTTTAATGGCTGTGGCGATTGATTCAGCTGTTTCTTTTTGAAGTTTTTTGCCTTTATCAAGTGTGGCAAGTAAACCTTGATATGCATCTTTTGGAAGTTTTTCGCGCATGTGAGCAAGGCCAAATGTGTTTATACCAAAGTATTCCGATATGGGTGCCGGTTTACCATTAGCAGAGGTCATCTTTTCAATCTTTCTTTGTGGTGAATTTATTGCTGATTTAAGTGCTGTGAAACGTTCCGATGAGGGCGAGGATTCAGGGCCAAGGCCAGTGGTCTCCATAGGAGGTATCCTTTCAGTTGAGATCTCATAGAATCAAAAACTCTAAGAAATCAGTTTAACGTCTTTACATCTCTAAGAATTACCACTCTTAGAAATGAAATCTTCTTGAGCTAAGTATGTCGAGGCTGGCTTTTGAGGTCAAGTGGTGAATATTTTATTTTGAATGAAGGATCCCTTTCATCACCATGTGATGTCCTGCATTAGTACAAATGTAGGGGTAATCACCAGCCGGAGGGGCTGTGAAGGTGATGGTGTCTTGGCCACCGGGTTCTACTAAGCGGGTGTGGGCTAGAACTGCTGGATCATCAGGAACAAATTGTTTTGCCTTGCCGACTTTGATTCCAGCAAGACCAATATCATTCTCTTTACCTTTTTGTGTGAGCAGCCAATTATGTTCAAGTGTCGTTGAAGGGTTTTTAAAAATAAGTGTTACTTTTTCGCCAGCTTTTACGGTGAGTTCTGTTTTATCAAACTGCATGGATTCGCCGATTACAGAAAGTGTTGGGGTATTATTGATGCTGTTAGCTGCGTTATTATCTGATTTTTTTGTACATGAAGTAATGGCCAAAAAAGTAATTAATATAAGTGTGATTTTTTGCATAAAAAGTCCTCTTTGAAAATGAATTGCTATGTCTTATTTATGTCGGCAAAAGGGACAAGTCAACAGTGTCACAGTGTCACGCAGTGTAAAATAGTTCCCCTTTAAGTCATAGTGTCAAAAAAAAATGACTGCTAAATCTAAAAAATAGCCTTCAAATGTAGTAAAGGCCTAGCTAATACACAAAGCAGTGGCATTGGGGTTGCTACTAATCCTAAACATACAGTTAGCCGGTTAGCAGTATTAGGAGCATTTGTGCCATCAGTAGTGTTGTCAATTTTAGTAATACTTATAACCTTAATTACAATGCTGGCTTCGCCAAAGTCTCAGGCTGGAATTAAAAACAAATTTTGTATTTTTATATTTGAAGTATTAAATTCTGATAAAGCACAGCTCTATAAATTTAAAGAAATTCAAGAGATGTATTTATCAAATGCAGAGATACTTCATAAAAATCATAAGCCAATCATTATGCGACGTAATGAGCTGCATCTTGATCAAAGACTGTTTTCTTTGACAAGTTTCGGCATAAAACCAAATCAAAGTGAAAGAGAATATAATATTGAATTACTGAATGCTCAGGCAGAACTTGAGTTTAGTAGATATATAGGTTTAGCCCTAGAACTTGATGGTTTTAATGCTCATATGGATTCTTTAAATGAATCATATAATAAAGTTAAACATCTTATACCTCATGCGACCATTGAGCCTGATTTTCATAGATCGGGGTATCTCTACAGTGAAATTCATCAAACAGTTAAATTAATTAGTGCAAATGAATCAGAAATGAAAGTGTCAGAAAAAGAAATTGCTGGAATTTTAAAAAGTTTAACTAACGAAGTAGAGCATAATGGGCGTGATCTAAATGTTGATAAAAGAGACTCTGATGAAGTTGTTCGAGAGATAATTTCTCGTGCGCGTATCTATGACTATAGTGTCTCTGAATATTTATTAGAGGTTAGCTATGATTTAAATATGTTTAAACGATTTATTGATAACACTCAAAAAGAATTAATAAAAATCAAATCAATAAAAGCTGATTCATATAAAGAGATAGAAGCAAAAGCTATTAGTAAAAAAGATTTTTTATTAAGATTAGCTTTTTTTCAAAAACAGTTGGCGAGCTTAGAGCTTAGGCATTTTGTATTGCGGCTATCTACATATTTTGAGTTTATTGATAAATCAGTTGCCGCTAATTTAAAAATAAAAGGACAAATTCCAAAAAATAAGGTCTCTGAATTTCAAAAACTACTTAAACAATATAAAGCTAAAAGCATTGAATTTACCCAGACAATGCTGGATCTTCCGATTTAAAAATAATCTAAAGTAATGCTTTTGCTTTATTTTGTCGTCAAAAGTTTCACATAGGCGTGAAGATCTGACCACTCTTGATTTGAGAAATTTGACATTCCTGGCATCCCGCTACCTGGAAAACCGTGAGAGACTACATTTACAAATGCTCCACGATCTCCAACCCAAGAACCTTGTGCATCTACCCAGCTTTTAGAAATAAACTGCACAGGTGGGTTAAGGCCAATATTAACCACAGGTGCACCCATTGCACTTAAGCCGTGGCACTGAGCGCATTGCTGGCTAAATATCTTTGCCCCTGGGTGATTTGGGCTTCTTACTTCTTGCTCAGGAAATGGAACCTGATCACGCTCTGCCATGTTTTCTAATACAACATCAATGTGAGCTGTTTGTTGAACTTTCTCAACAACACTTGAGCCGCCTAAAAGGCCGGCCGCTTTTAAATCTTCATCTGTATCAGCTGGAGTTTTTGGAGATAGACTACGCACGTAGTGAACGAGTGCATAACGATCTTCAGCAGATAAACCCGCATATGCAGCCATGCCTGTGCCGGGGGATCCTTTAGTAATTGTCGTAAACACACGTGTGGGGGATGCGCCAAATTTCCAAATGCCACTAGTGAAATCACGTGGTTTTGGATTCAGTGCAGCAGCAGCGGCTCCATCACCTTGACCGTTAGCTCCGTGACAAGTAGCACATTGAACAGCATAGAGTGTTTTGCCTTTTGCTATTTGATCTGGAGTAGAAATTCTTAGTTTATTGAGAACATCAGGCCCTGCTACAGCAGCCGCATTTGCACTTGTGTCTATTTGTAGTGGAGCTACATTGGGTCTGAATAAAAGATCACTTGCAGTGATGATAATAAAAATCGCTAGAAAAACAAACGAACATAAAAAAGTGACTTTGTTAAATAGGTTGTCATATTTGAGCTGCATGAAAATCGCTATGACAAGACCTGCTTTAAGTGTCGCAATGCCCATTGCGACAACCATGTTAAACATTCCAAAATCAAACAAAGATGTTACAACTGTTAATATCGTAAGGCCTATAAGTCCTGCAAAGACCTTATGATATAAGGGAAATGGTGTTACATGGTGTTTATGTTCGTCATGATTATGATTGTCGCTCATGATCTCATCCAATCAGATAAAGTAGTGGGAACAAATAAATCCAAATTAAGTCTACTAAATGCCAAAATAATGCGGTTAATTCAACCGGTGTAAAATAATTCTCGTTAAAATCGCCTCGCCTTGTGCGCCACAAAACCCAAGCGATAATACCCATACCAATAGTGACGTGAATTCCGTGAAGACCCGTCATCATAAAATAGAGTGAGAAAAATAAACCCGGATTAGCTGATTCAAAGCCTTTAAACGTAAAATATTTTGCAGTTAAAAGACCTTCGTGAAATTTATGTGAATACTCAAAATATTTTACCACCATAAAAGTGGCCGCACACGCCAAGGTGATCCAGAGCATTTGCACCGCACGTTTACGATTATTACGCTGAACATACCCTACAGCTTTTGCCATCGTGAGACTGCTCAAAAGTAAAACGATCGTATTTAAGCCACCAAGCCATTTATTTAAATGGAGACTGGCTTCGTGAAACATCTCAGGGTTAAGTGCTCGAAACATTACATAAGCCACAAATAAAACGCCAAATGTCAAAACCTCTGTGACTAGAAATAGCCACATTCCAAATTTTGAAGCGTCAAATTCATGAAATGCACTTTGAAAGTGATGAGGAATAACGTGATTTGTTCCCTCAACGACATGAGGCTTGTGTTCGTCAGAACTCATGAATGTCCTCCATGTGCTGGTGGTGTTCCATACGGATAGGGTTCTGTAATGATTGGATCAGAAATAAAATTTTCAGTTGGAGGAGGTGATGAAATTGTCCATTCAAGAGATTTTGCTCCCCATGGATTCATCGGTGCCTTTTTTCCACGTTTTAGTGAATAAAATAAAATTCCCATCGTGAGTAAGAAGCTTAAGGCGATAAACCAAGAACCTACTGTTGAGACAATGTGAAGTGGTTGATATCTTGGCATGTAATCAAAATAACGTCGTGGCATGCCTAGATTACCTAAAATAAATTGCGAACCAAACGTTACGTTAAAACCGATAAACATGATTGCTGCACTTATGCGACCTAATTTCTCATTATACATGACCCCAAACATCTTAGGCCACCAGTAGTAAAGGCCACCAAACATCGCCATGACTGTGCCACCCATCATGACGTAATGAAAATGGGCCACTACAAAGTATGTGTCATGGAGATGTACTGAAACTGAAAGTGCTATGTGAAAAAGGCCTGTCAAACCGCCAATTGAAAACATGAAGATAAAACACATGGCGTAGAGCATGGGTGTATCCCAAGAGACTTGGCCTTTGTACATGGTTACAACCCAGTTGATGATCTTAATTGCTGTGGGTACACCAATGATGATTGTCGCAACTGAGAAGAGCATGCTGGCTAAATAAGATTGGCCACTTACGAACATATGGTGACCCCAAACAATAAAACTAGCAAAAGCGATAGCTAAACTTGAATACGCAATTGGCTTGTAGCCAAAAATTGTTTTTTTAGAAAATGCAGGAATAATTTCTGAAATAATAGCCATTCCTGGAACAATCATAATGTAAACAGCAGGATGAGAATAAAACCAAAAGAAATGCTGAAACAAAATTGGATCCCCACCAAGTGTAGGGTCAAAAAAACCAATACCAAACACACGTTCCATTACAAGAAGTATAACGGTTAATGCAATAACGGGTGTTGCGATAACTTGAATGATTGCTGTTGCGTAAATGCCCCAGATAAATAAAGGCAACTTATGAAATGTTAAACCAGGAGCTCTCATTTTATGAACAGTCGCAATAAAATTTAACCCTGTTAAAATAGAGGAGAAACCCATGACAAACACACCTGTGGCCATAAGTATGACCGCTGTACTTGTGCGAATACTGTAAGGTGTGTAGAAGGTCCAACCCGTGTCTACTCCGCCAGCGACGATTGATATAACTGCAAGTAGTGCTCCAGCCCATAAAATATAATAACTTAGTAAATTTAATCTCGGAAATGCGACGTCTTTTGCGCCGATCATAATCGGAAGTAAAAAGTTTCCAAAAGCTGCAGGCACGTTTGGAATGATAAACATAAAGACCATTATCGCGCCATGAAGAGTGAATGCGATATTGTATTGATTAGGGTCCATGATTGTCTTGGTAGGTGTGAGATGCTCAATTCTAATGAGTAGAGCGAAAATGCCACCACAAGCGAAGAAAAACAAAGTCGTAAATAGATACATAATGCCGATGCGTTTATGATCTAAGGTATAGAGCCACGACTTAATGCCTTTTTCTGCATTAAGATAATTTATTTCACCACCACTTACTTGGCTAGACATCGTTGACTCCCTATTTTGATACTGGGCTTAATGTTTTTAAATAAGCCACAATTGCATTGATTTCACCTTCATTAAGTAAGCCTTGAAAAGTAGGCATCACTGGGCGAAACCCCTTAACTACTTGACCCGCAGGATTTAATATTGAATTACGTAAATAATTTTCATCAGCCGTTACCGTTTCACCTGTAGCGAGCTGAACTTTTTTGTTATAGACCGCATTTAAAGCGGGGCCAGCTTTTGATTCAGTGCCATTGACTGAATGACAAGCGACGCAATTTCTTTTTTCAAAAAGTTTTTTACCAAGATCTGAAATATTAACTTTTTGCGGATCAACACCCCTGAGCCAAGCTTTGAATTGTTCTTGTTCTAAAACAATTACTTTTCCTAGCATATTTGAATGAGCGGTACCGCAATACTCTGTACACATGATTTCATGTTCCCCTACATCGGGAGCTTCAAACCAAAGTGTTGTGTACATACCAGGTACGATGTCTTGTTTGAGTCTAAAATTGGGAACGTAAAATGAATGCAAAACATCAGGTGAGCCCATAATGAGTTTTACGGGCATGCCTTTAGGAATATAGAGATCATTGGTTGTAGTTTTACCATTTTGATAAGTAAACTCCCACATCCATTGTTTACCAGTGACACTGATTTCATAGGCATTATCTGGAATTGCGTAAATTTCATTAAAGCCAATAAGACCCCAAATAAAAATTACGAGAAAAATGGCACCCAAAACAGCTGACACAACCCATTCAAATAAAGGGTGACCTTCAATGTAGGGAACTTCACGATCATGATTTGTTTTTCGGTATTTCCAGCCAAAATAAAGCATGGCTGCAATTGTGGGCACGAGCATAAATACGCTAGCCCAATAAATAAAATCGTATAGCAGATCTATCTTCGGTGCCATCGTAGACGATTGGGGAAGATAAAATTTCAGCTGACGAATAAAATCCATCATTACGGTGACCCCTTTTGTGCGCTAACTATTTCTAACGAACGGGCTTTTTGTTTTCGTTCTCTTGACCATAATCTTCCTAGAAAAATCCCAAATAATAATAATGTGAGTATTCCTCCGCCGGTCATGATTCGAGATGCGAGCAGAACATACTTTTTTGTAGTAACGTCATAATAAAAGCAAAACAACATGATGCGGTCAACAAATGTACCGATTTTTCCGTTACTAGCTTCAAGTAAGGCCATTTTCACATCACGTGGTTGATACTGAATTCCGTAGAGGTATCTAGATATTTTACCTTCTGGGGTGAGTAAAAAAATGGCAGAGCCGTGTGCGAATTGTTTTGTCTCTTCAACCCATTTGTAACGAAATCCAATTTGTTGAGTGAGGGCTGTGATCTGGGGTTGTTTGCCAACTAAAAAATGCCATCCTGATTCAGTTCCAGCAATTCCATATTCTTTAAGATAGGCCTTTTTTTTCTCGCTCGCAAGTTGAGGAGTTTCAGAGGGATCAATGCTGACAGCTATAACTTCAAATTTTTCGCCAGGCTTAAGATCTACTTTTTTAAGTGAGTCAGTGATGCCATTTAAAACAAAAGTGCAAATATTAGGACATCCAAAATACACAAGTGCTAAAAGCACTGGTTTTTGGGGAGTGAAATAACTTTTAAGTTGAACTGATTTTCCTGATTCATCTTGGAAGGTGAGGTTGAGATCAATATTTTGACCGCGATGTTCGTCTATTCCGATGTCTTTAAGTTCGTTAGGTAATTTGTCAGCTGTTAATTTTGTATGTCCGATTTCATTTTTACCGAAGTCTGAATAGGCAGTAGAAAAAGATAAAAGCACAACCATCAATGCTTGAGAGCAAACGGGTATCAGATGTCGTTTTTTCACCTTCGGTTGCACACGTAACATGATGCTATTTCTTCAAAACCTCGGTTTATGATTATTATGTAAGATCAAGTAAACACTATTAGAATGAAGTGTCAGTGTCAAAAAAATTACTTCTTTTTTCGACAGAATCCAAAGTCACAAAACCCTGAACAGCAGTCGTTATTTGTTGCGCAGATGTTCCCGATATCGACGTTACAATTGTTGGGTCCTGAACATTTTTTAAAATGGCAATTCTTGCTTTGGCAGTCTAGGTTGTTACTGCAAGTAAGACCAATTCCTTTTGCGACAAAAGGAGTCGGATTTAAGCTAGGTGAGCTTTCCGGAGTAGCCAATCTTGCTGCTTGTATGACTCCACGGCCAAAAGCAGTTACTTTACCCTCTTTAAATTGAACATAGCGGCCATCAAGTTGGTTATAATTCCAAGATTCAACACCATTATTTAGTTCTCTTAAATCTGGTTCGCCTAAGAGTTGTGAAACTTTCTCAACAGGCATT
Source organism: Oligoflexia bacterium (assembly GCA_034439615.1). Taxonomy (NCBI): domain Bacteria; kingdom Pseudomonadati; phylum Bdellovibrionota; class Oligoflexia; species Oligoflexia bacterium. The sequence goes on from JAWXAT010000028.1 coordinate 17,304, forward strand.
TGTGCTTGGAGTTGATTAAAGCGCGTATCAAATTTGGGTAAAGACGTAGAACAGCTCAAAAATGAACTTATACAAAAAATGAGTATCCATAGATTTTTATACTGTTGTGGGGCCATGTGTTAAAGATCCGATAATAAGTAAAACAAAAAGAGCTAATAGATAGACTATTGAATATCCAAATAAAGCGTAGGCTGATTTGTCAGTCTTTTTTTGATAAAGCACGATGGCTTGACGGATAAAAGCGATTCCTAAGAGTAAACTTCCAATCAAATATGTGAGCCCACCAGCATTAACTAAAACAGGCAAAAGTGTAAGTGGAATGAGTAATATTGAATAAATAAGGATCTCTAATCTTGTTCTATTATCCCCGGCAACTACCGGCAGCATGGGGACTTTAGCGTTTTTATAATCTTCTTTCATCACAAGTGCTAAGGCCCAAAAATGTGGAGGTGTCCACATAAAGATAATGAGAAATAAAATCCAAGCGAGAAATGAAATTTGACCTGTTGCAGCAGCCCAGCCCATAAGAGGAGCTGTGGCACCAGCTGCTCCACCAATTACGATGTTATAGGGAGTGCGTCTTTTGAGATAGAGGGTGTAAATTCCAACATAAAATACAATGGTAAATACGCCTAATATTGCTGAGAGAGGGTTTGCGATCCAGAGAAGTAAACCCGTGGCAACGGCACCTAAAATTAATCCAAACCAAAGAGCATGAATGGGCTTAATTTTTTTAAGGGGAAGAGATCGTCTTTTACGTGTTCGAGTCATGATCTCGTCGATGTCACGGTCAAAGTACATATTTAAGGCATTCGCTGAGCACGCTGTAAGTGTAATGCCCATAAAAACCAAAAATAATTTTAATGGATCGGAAAGTAAACTGCCCTCAACAACCATGGCGGTTAAACCCGTAAGGCTAAAAAGCAATACGATTGTTGGTTTGGTTAGATTAACGTAGCTGGAAATGACGGATTTCATATGTGCACATCACTATCAGGGCAAAGAGGGCTTCAGCAACTACTAAATGGGCAACGCTTAAAGCTACGGGTAGAAGAAAAAGCACATTCCCAATACCGAGAGAGATCTGAATAATCAGAAGTGCAACTACGCCAATGGTTTTATTATGAATATGTTTAGGTAATTCTGTGTTTTTCAGCGATTTATAAGCAAAACCTAAGACAATGATAAAAGTGAATAGAGCACCTAGTCTGTGAAGGATCTGAATTCCTATGATTCCATCTAGCCCTGGCCACCACATTCCATGACATGTTGGAAAGTCAGGGCAAGCAACACCTGCGTAGTTACTGGCAACCATGCCACCTAAAATAATCTGAATATATACGGCAATACTTGCACCTATTGCGATACGCCAAGTTCCTGAGGGATCTTCGCGTTTACGATCGCGAGCAATGGTGAACAAATGAGGCTGATCACCAAAGCGGTGAGCGCGTAAGGTCATTATGAGAACAATCAGAAAATAAAGAGTCCCTGCCGCTAAATGAAGAGTAACAATTTCTGATTTTAAAAGTTTTAAGACCGTGAGGCCGCCTAAAATTACTTGGCTTATAAGTAAGGTCAAAGCAAGTAGTGAAAGTTGGCCGAGCATCGAGCGTAGGCGCTTGTCTTTGGCGATTAAAATCGAAATAAAAAGTGTTAATAGACTAATGAGGCCAGCAAAAACACGGTGAAAATATTCTGCAAAAATCTGAACATCAAAATGAGGAATAATTTTATCATGACATAGTGGCCAATCTGGGCAAGCAAGACCTGCGTCTAAATTTCTGACGAGTCCACCAACTGCGATGAGAAAAAATATTAAAACTGATAAAAGTTTAAGAAGCCACGAAATAGAACTTTTTGTGTTGCCGGTTTGACTTTCAATGTTTTTATCTGAAACTTCTAATGTGCTCATTGATGTAAGTGCAATGCCTCATGCACCCTAGGATCTTTTTGGGGTTGAATGGGATTACGACTTAAAAAGTTTGTAACTTGTAATCCAAATAAGCCCAAGAAACCTAAGAAGATTCCAATTTCAAAAACTGGAACAAACGGTTTAGCTGAGTAATTCGGCATGACCATCCAGAAAATATCAATCCAGTTAGCTACTAAGATGAGATATGCAAATTTAATATTTCGATTTGCATCGCGTTTAGCTTCACGTGGAAGAAGTCCAAGAAATGGCACGACGAATTTTAAAAAGATAATACTATAAGCGACAATACACCAGCCGCCCTCATAGCGTTTGAGATAATAAGAGGTTTCTTCTGGCATGTTTGCATACCAAATGAGCATGAACTCACAAAATGCGATGTATGCGTAAAATACGACAAACGCGAACATCAAAAGCCCTGTGTTTTGAATGTGATTTTCATTAACAGTGTTGCCGAAATATCCAAGGCGCTTCATTTTGATCAGTACAACGTTGGTCATTGCCAGAGTGGTTAAAAATAAAGTGGCAAAACAGCGTACACCAAACATGGTGCTATACCAAAGTGGATCTAACGACATGATTAAATCAACACTGACAAAAGTGAAGAGGAGTGCAAATAAAGGAATAAAAATAGCAGAATATTTCACATTTTGACGAGTGAGTTCAATATCTCCAGTTTGATCTTGTTTAAGAGAGTTTCGAATAAGTTTTCCGCCTACGAAATACCAAACAGCAAATAAAAGAGCTACGCGAATAATAAAAAAAGGAAGATTTAAGTAAGCTTGTTTCATATGAAGAAGTTGGGCGTGATGTTCTCCACCTTCGCCATGTGGCGCGTGATGTTGAAGCCATTCATAAACATGACTGCTGCCAAATAAAACCGGTAAAAATAAAATCGCAGCAGCCGGTAGCCAAGAATAAAAAGACTCAGGTATGCGTCTAACTGTGGCGCTCCAACCTGCATTAGTTAAATGTTGAGTCGCTGAAAAAAAACATCCGCCAAGCCCAAGGCATAAGAAAAAATAGTAATTCATGATGTAGCCGTGCCAAGCGCGATTGGGGTCTCTAAAATAGGCGACAGCAAAGCTAAGAACTCCAATGGCAATGAAAGCGCCACAAATATTTTTAAACTTGGTACTCACATTGAGCGTTTTCATTTTTTCTGATCTCCACTGGCTGGCAAGTCTTCAGGTTGAGGATTTGCAGCGCGTTGCAGGGCACGAATATAATGTGCAACAGCCCAACGATCTTCAGGTGCAACTTGTACGGCATAACTGGGCATCAAATTTTGTCCACGGGTGATGACGTGAAAAATATGTCCGTCGGGCCATTTTTGAATTTTATCACTAAGCAGTGTTGGTGGACGTGGATAAGGTGGAACAACTGATCCTTGCCCATCTCCTTTTGCGCCATGGCAGACAATACAATATGTGTTAAATACTTTTTGGCCGCGTTCAAGAACTTGTTTTGTTCTCACTAATGGATTTATGAGAGTGCGCCCTGCTTTATCGCCTTCGTTTGCAGCAAAATGATAAGGCTGAAAACCTCTTGGAATTGTACCGGCAGGAGGCACACGAGCTGCGGCTCCGTCTTTTGAGTTTAGATCTTCTTTTTGAGCTTTGAAATGGGTGCTGCTGTACATATCAGGCATGAATTCCCACTCAGGCTTTGTTTTTTCGCATGCAATAAGTGCGAAAGCTAAAATAGAAACAGTAATTATTTTTATCATTCGCTCACCACTGTCACTTCTTCAGGATGTAATCCCTTTAAAAATTGAGTGACGTCATTTTCGTTAAATGATTCTTCGTTTGAAGGTACAAAAAGTACAAATTTATCTTTTGTAATATCTGGATGCAAAATCTTTGCTTTTAAGTTTGGTAAGCCGCAAATAAAAAATAAGGCTCCAACAGTTGCTAATCCAGCAAACAATACAGTGAGTTCAAATATAATGGGTACAAATGCTGGAAGTGAGAAAAAGGGCTTACCACCGATATTGATTGGCCAATCAACTGCAGAGGTCCAACCTTGGAGTGCAACCGCTGAGCAAAAGCCTGTTGCACCTGCGAAAAAAGTAACCCACGGGAGAAAAGATCTTTTAAGACCCATGGCATCGTCCATACCGTGAACAGGGTAGGGAGTAAAAACATCGTATTTTTTATATTTCTTTTGTTCACGAGCAGCGCGCGCTGCTTTCATGATGTCACTTTCATTTTTAAAAACGGCGATAACGCCTAATGATTTACCCATGGTGATCCTCCGTTTTTCCACGTCCTACGTGCATAACACCTTTGATCTCTGACATCGCAATCACTGGAAGCAGACGGCAGAAAAGTAAGAACAATGTGAAAAACAAACCAAAACTACCGATGGTAACACCCCAATCCCACATGGTGGGTCGATAATATCGCCATGAAGAGGGTAAGAAATCAGAGTTTAGTGAAGTGACTACGATTACAAATCGCTCATACCACATTCCGATATTTACTAAGATTGAGATGATAAACATGAGTTTAATACTTCTTCTAAAACGCTTTATCCAAAAAAGTTGTGGCCATAAAACGTTACAAGTTATCATTGTCCAATACGACCAAGCATAGGGCCCCATGGCTCTTTGAATAAAAATAAATCTCTCGTAGGGATTACCACTATACCATGCCATGAAAAATTCAGACGCATAAGCATAACCAACTATAGTACCTGTCAGTAGAATTATTTTATTCATAGCTTCAAGATGACTTACGGTTATGTAGTCTTGAAGATTAAAAACTTCCCGTGAAATTACTAGAAGTGTAACAACCATTGCAAAGCCTGAAAAAATAGCGCCTGCAACAAAGTAAGGTGGAAATATCGTTGTATGCCAACCTGGTAAGAGTGAAACGGCAAAGTCAAAACTTACGATGGTATGAACTGAAAGTACGAGCGGTGTAGAGAGTCCTGCTAAGAGTAAGTATGCTGTTTCGTAATGAGACCAGTGACGGTTACTTCCGCGCCACCCTAAACTGAGGGTTCCGTAAGCAAGTTTTCGCCATTTGTTTTTTGCTCTATCACGAATCGAAGCTAAATCTGGAATCAAACCCACATACCAAAATACAGCTGAAATAGTGAGGTAAGTTGATACAGCAAAGACGTCCCAAAGCAGAGGTGATCGAAAGTTCACCCATAGTGGACCACGGTCATTTGGGTATGGAAACAGCCAAAACGCAAGCCATGGGCGCCCCACGTGAATCAACGGAAAAATACCTGCCGTCATAACTGCAAAGATCGTCATGGCTTCTGCAGATCGATTAACAGCTGTGCGCCATTTTTGTCTGAACAAAAATAAAATTGCAGAGATAAGGGTTCCAGCGTGACCTATGCCAATCCAAAATACGAAATTGATGATGAACACACCCCAATCAACTGTATTTTGAATTCCTAAATTTCCAAGACCATTATAGATGACATACCCAATACATGAAAAACCACCGACAAGTGCTGTAAGTGCTAATCCAAATGCTACATACCATTTTTTTGTCGGAAAACTTTCTAAAGGTCTTGCAACGTCATCGTTGACGTCGGCCATGGTTTTACCGCCACTAACGAGTGGCTCACGATCAAGAACAACTGACCCGCTTAAGCTTGTACTCATAGTTGCTCCACGTTTCTAATCTTGGTCATGTACGTGACTGAGGGCCTTGTGTTGAGTTCTTCAAGCACATGATAACCACGTGGGTCTTTTGCGGCTAAGGTCACAAGACTCGTGCTGTCATTAATGTTACCAAACACGATAGCATCTGCTGGGCAGCTTTGTTGACAAGCAGTTTTAAGTTCACCATCTTTTACAGATCGGCTCATATCTTTTGCTGTGTTTTTAACTTCGGTGATTCGTTGAATGCAAAACGTACATTTTTCCATGACTCCACGGCTACGAATCGTAACCTCTGGATTTTGTGCAAGTGTCATTGGGTAGCGCGTCTGACCTGAGTAGTTATAATCAAACCAATTAAATCTTCTAACTTTATAAGGGCAATTGTTAGCGCAGTAACGTGTTCCTACACAGCGATTATAAATTTGTTGATTAAGACCTTCATCAGAATGCGCGGTTGCTATAACCGGGCAAACTGTTTCACAAGGTGCGTTTTCACAGTGCTGACAAAGCATGAGCTGATGCACAGTTTGTGGGTTATCAGGTGTGCCTGTGTAATAACGATCCACTCTGATCCAATGCATGATTCTGCCCCGTGAGACGTTTTCTTTTCCGACGACAGGAACATTGTTTTCAGATTGGCAGCCAATGACGCAAGCTCCGCAGCCCGTGCATGAGTTCAGATCAATAGCCATTGCCCAGCGATAGCCTTTGTATTCATGGCCTGACCAAACGGTGGTCAATTTCTCATGATGCTCGTTACCTGCATTTGATTTTTCTTGGTATTTTTTAAGCGTTGCTTCTTTAACATGGGGGCGACCTTGCAGGCTGCTCTGTTCTTGAACAATGGCGATTAAATGTTTTGCGCCGGTTTTTTTCAAAGCCACTTTATGACCTGACAAAACGGGCAAGTCTTTGCTCATTGTTAAAGCAAACATATTTTTACCAATTTTACTTCCCACAAGGCCTGCATTTTCACGACCGTAACCAAGGGCCACGGCAATTACTTTATTGTGAAGACCGGGTTGTACATGTGCAGGTAGTTCAATGGTTTTATCACCGATTGTGAGTTTAACAATATCGCCTAGAACAAGATGCATTTCTTCAGCCGCTTGAGGTGAAACTGAAGCGTAGTTGTCCCACGTGATTCTTGAAACTGGATCAGGCATTTCTTGGAGCCAAGGATTATTGCTGGTGGCGCCGTCATACATTGAAACTTTTGAATAAAGAGCAATTTCAAAACCATTGGCGCTAATTGCCTTTGGCAAATTTGAAGTCAGAGCTGAAGATTTAAAACTACGAGCAGATGAATTTTTACTGCGATTGCTGTTCTTAGCAACCATATCAACAACACCGTCTCGAAGTGCACTTTCCCAAAAAATTTCAAAACCCACAGATGTACCAACTTCTTTAAAAACAGTTTCACGCCAGTTGGTTTGTACATAAGCATGAAAATCTTGATAACTAACAAGTTTGCCAATGCCAAGAGCACCCATTTTATTAAAGGCTAAAAGTGAATCTTCAAATGATCTTGTATTATAAATCGGTCTAATTGTGGGTTGAGTAAGACTATATACACCCTTTTGTGCTTGAGCATCGCCCCAGCTTTCAAGTTTATGATTATCAGGGCAGATAAAATCAGCAAGTACGGCTGATTCATCAATGTGAGAGCTAAAACTTACAACTAAACCCACTTTTTTCGCTGCTGCTAAAAAACCTAATTCTTGAGGCAAATTATAAGCTGGATTTGAATTGTAGATAAATAGTGCATCTACGCTTCCTGCGTTCATTTCTTTTACAAGTTTTTTAACTTCTGAAAAACTTCCCTTAGCTTGCAGTGAGGGGGATATATTGTAATCTACGGTGACGCCGTCATTTTGTAATATTGAATTTAAAAGATCTACCGCTACTTGTAAGCTTAATGCGTTCTCAGTTTGACTCTGTGGTGAACCTGAAATGACAAGTGATTTACCTTTAGCCTTTGAAAGTGCAAGGGCAGCTTTTTTAATGCTTGAAACGTTAAATCCACAAGCCATTGCGACACTCTCAGGGCTATAATTCTTAAGCGCTTCAACAACAGATGCGTCAGCAGAGGCTGCTTTAAGATTAATAATTAATTCATATGCAAGGGCAAGGGCAACGTGTGCTCCGTCTGTTGGGCGAATGGGTGTGCGTTCATCAGAGTTTGTGCCTGTTAAACTCATTGTTGATTCAAATACGATGAGTTTGGCCATTTTTTTATGGTTCGCATCTACTTTTCTATTTTTAGAAAATTGCTTAGTGAATTCCACTGGTGAAATCAATGTTCCTAAAAAATCGCCATCAATAGAAACAATGACTGAAGCTTCATCAAAACGATAACGAGGAAGAATTTTTGTTCCGTAACTGAGTTCTTGGCTTGCGATCACGTTATCTAAATTAATAGGGTCATACGAAACGAGTTCGCCATTTTTAAAACCACTTAAAAATTCTTCAATGAGCTTATTGGTAGAAGGGCTATTAATTGTGCTTGATAAAATACGCACGCGACCTGAACCATTTTTTATTGCTTTTAATTTATCAGAAATTTTTCTATCGATTGCGTCCCATTGACCAGCTGAAGTTGCAAGTGAACCGCGCTGAAGTTCTGAGGGTGATCGCAGGCGGTCAGGATCATAGAGATTTAAAATTGAAGCTTGGCCGCGAGCACACAAACCACCTTTATTAATGGGGTGATCAGGGTTTCCTTCAATTTTTATGGGGCGTCCTTCGCGAGTTTTTACTAATGTGCCACAACCTGTTGAGCACTCACCACATGTGGATGCGTAGTAATTTGCAACACCAAATGTGACTTCTTCTGGCTGATTAACGTAGGGCAAAATTTTATGCATGGGTTTTTGATAACAAGCGGTACTTGCAAGGGCAGTACTTGCAGCCATGAGTTTCATAAAATCACGACGGCTTGTACCGTCAGTTTCTTCAGTTACGCCGTCTCTAATGGGTGAGGATGTAAATTCTTGATTCGCTTTCTCAATAAAGCCAGGCTCGTTGTGGTATTCTTCGAGACTTCCCCAGTATTTGCGTTCGGTGTGTTGTTCCATTTTCGTTTTGTCTCCTACCGATGACATGTGTCGCACGAGGTGGGTGCGTTGTATTGAGGTTGTCTGTGACAATTCACACACCAGCCCATGGTTAATGGTGCGTATTGCTTAACTGTGTCCATATTTTGAACTTCACCATGACATGTTTGGCACTTCACACCACGGGCAATATGACGTTTGTGGTTGAAGTAAGTAAATTCAGGAAGATCATGCACTTTGATCCAAGGAATTGGTTTTCCTTGTTCATAGCTTTCCGTGAGCTTCTTAATGTGGGGGCTATCGGTCTTGACCATTTTGTGACAGTTCATGCAGACGTTCATGGCAGGGACTGTGGCATGCCGTGATTTCTCTACAGAAACGTGACAATACATACAGGGAATTTGATATTTGCCTGCATGGGTCTTGTGACTGAATGGAAGCGGTTGGGCTGGCGCATAGCCTTGGTTTTTTGCTGGTGAGATTGCGAAAACAAAACCACCAACAATAAAGCACAAGACGAGGACAGCGACGATGATTTTCGACGTAATGGGACTGTTCGGTGCCATAGATGTTACTTAAGCCCTTATTTCTACTGTTGTTAGAACCGAGTACTTAATTTATATATGAGAAACATGGCACAAGATAAAGATGAAATCAAAATTATTCCTGCACGATCGATCAGCCGAGAAAATATGAGACGAGATCTCATGGCTGAGCGACCGGTATTGGAAGTAAAAAATCAGCCGGAGAAGGATAATGGAGAGAAAAAAATTGCGCGCAGGAATTTATTCAAACAGCTGATTCCATTATCTGGTAAGGCTTTGGTGGATTTTATGCGTGAAACTTCAATGTCATCAGAAGATGTCTCAACTGGTATTTCAAATATAAAGAAGTCTGACTAAATCAGTCGGTTTTGTTTTACGCTAATTTCGGTTTGTTGGGTATATGGGTATAACAGTGGCTAATGCTGCGCGTTAGTTTGAATGTGTTATCGTTGTCGTTGAACTGATCAGCTGTGAAAGATCCGCGAGTTTTACGATCTTAATTCCTAAGCATTGATAAATTTGTTCATATGTTTAAATCCAAAGCTATTGATAGCAGCCCTCTGATTATGAGCTTTGCAAAGAAGTCGTAAGTTTTCAGCGCAAGTTTTTCCACCAAGAACAATGGGTGAAATATGATCGTACTCTAAAAAATAACGTGACTCGCACTTGGGGTATGTACATTTACCTTTGTCTCTTTGCCAAACGAAGATTTTAAGTTGTTGCGGGATATATCGACTAATACTCATATTAGAATTTGGTATGTCATTTTGGGTTCGAACCTCCGGCGCCGGAGGTGGTGGTGCGTTAAGATTTTCTGGTTTTTTATTTTCTTTTTTTGCTTTGATTGGTTTTAGCGCGGGATCGAATTTTTTGAGCGCAATATCCGCCAATTCATTAATCAGTTCACTATCTGTCATATTGGGATTTTTATGACTCATGAGCGCTTTTAGCTTATCGAGTTTTTCTAGTACCACTTCGTCGAGCACAACTTTTAATTCAGTCTTATCTTTCGTAAGTACACGTCTTTTTTCTTGAGGTATGGAATTTGGAGAAATAGCAACTAAAGTCTGAATGCATTCACGAGTGGATTTATTTTCAAGCTTTGCAAGGAGCCCAATTTTTTGATCTAAGGAATATGGTTTTCCAGATTTCTTTTCATGTCTAAAAAAGGTTTGGGCTTGGGCAACGGATGAAAGATTGAGTTCACCTGATAAAATTTTGATTTCAATTTCAGGGATAAGTTTCATTGCTCGCATGGTGTCGACTCGCCTCTGCGCAGCTCCCTCTGTATATTTTAATGTCTTCACGCAATAGGCATGAAGAGAGGAGTATTCTTTGGAGTAAAGTCTTCGCCTTTCGGCTTCATCTAACAGATGAAGCACTTTTGTTTGTGCGAGATTTTCTTCTCGCACAGCAGATTTGAGTTCGGTTTCTAATTCAAAGTCAGATAATTTTTTAAGATCCATAAAACCCCCATTTGAATGAGATTTATAACGCAGCTTTTTAGAATCAAATTTTTCGCATTTAAAAGGGGTGAGTGAGTTCTAAAAAATAAATTGCTTCCCCTCAAAAAATAAAGAGTTAAAACACAGCTAGTGTAATATTAGAACGTCTCAAGTGCTAGTTTGGTTAAGTTTCGAAAGTGAAATGAATTTTCAGAATTACTGCGAAAAGCGTGTCAAATTATAATTCAAATAAATCGAAATAATTATCATTTAACTTTGGGTGATAAGTATTGTGAATATAAATTAATTTTGAAGTGAGGTTTGCGAAAAGCTAAGCAGTGTTTCTGCAGCACTCAGGTCTTCGCTTTTTTCAAAACTTTTCGATGCTGATAGCCTGCTATTGCTACATACAAAAGTTGAACCGCAAGGACTGATCCGACGTAACCTACGCCGCCACCGCCAAAACCATAGCTATGAAGGCCAACGCCTAACACGAAATTTACTCCGTACCATGCCATGATGACTCCAGAAAATGCGACAACTGAAGCAGCGATAGTGCCAAAGGCTTTGAGCCAACCAGAAAAACGGCCGTGTAAAACAGCGAGATAAAAGAGATCAGCAATGAGTGCCCAAGTTTCTTTTGGATCCCAACCCCAAAAACGGCCCCAAGAATAATCAGCCCAAACTCCACCTAAGATAGTACCCGCTGTGAGCAGTAATACTCCAACTTGAATGGATCGATAAACATACAAGCTTAGGGCATTTATTTTTTCTTTGTTCTGAGTTTCAACTCCCCGAACATAATAACTTAAAGCAATGTTTCCGATTCCTGTGGCTAAGGCAAAGGCTGCATAACTTAAAGTAATAGTTAACACATGTATCGTAAGCCAGTAATTACTGCGAAGTACGGGCTCTAGAGGCCTAATGCTTTGATCTAAAACAGCAGGTGCGGCATCTCCAATGATCAGGCAAAGTGTTGCCATGGCACTAGCAGCAAGGCCGATGTATTTTCTTTTGTAAATTAATTCAAAAATCACACCTATGACTATGCAACCTAGAGCAACCCAAATAACTGATTCATACATATTTGAAACAGGGGGGCGGCCAGCGATCCAGCATCTTAATGCAAAGCCAAAAATGTGTACGAGGGTTCCGGCAAAACAAAGTGCTAGAGCAAAATACCAGGGGGCTTTCTTGGTTGAACTTAAAGAATAAGTAAATGCTGCGATTGCGAGTAAATAGAAAATATATGCGATTCGAAAGGGATGATATTTGTTGTAGATAAGCTCCATTTTTATTTCTGAATATTGAGGGTAACTCTGAGGAGCTTGTAGTTTTGTAGCTTGTGCAAATTCTTTAACAGCATTTACAAAAAGTGTGTCGTCTTTTTTAGCGATGGCTGCGTAATAATTATTAGCAATATTATTAAATGCTTGTTGCAGCTCACCTTTGATATCAGAGATGGGGAGCCAATCAGGGCTCAATGCTTGAGGAACAAGCCTGATGTTTCTTCCTGCAATGATTTCTTGATAGGATTGTAATTGATTATTAAGTCGATTAACGGCTGTATAATAATTGTCTAATTTTTTCTTTTCTTTTTGAAGATGCATTAGCTCTGTAAAAATATTCGGAAGCTTTGTGTTTTTAATTACATCCTGAGGGCTCAAATAGCTCTGGGTCTCAGGCATATCTAAATCTTTTTTAAGCTGGAGATGTTTTATTTGAATAAATTTTTGGTTAAGCCATTGATCTGGGAAAAACAGCCATGCCATTACAAGTTCAGTAGCGTTTTTGCCTTCGTATTTTTGAGTGCCTGTGATGAGTTGAACGTTTTCTTTTGCAAATGTATCAAAGGGTTTAACTCTTCCACCATCTTGAATGGGTAAAGATTCAAATTCAGTAACATCAAGAGCTTGGCTTTGAGGTGTTAGCAAAAGAAGTGTACTAAAAATAATGTGTTTAAGTTTCATTGTTTAAACTTTCTTTTTTCTGGTCCAACGAGGTTTCCAGTAAAACATGATCATAATGCCTAGGCATATACAAATGGAACCTAAGTATTTAATCCTGCGCCCTGGGTCATAGTTCACCGAGAATACGGAGACTGTGGGCTCGCCACGTTCATTGAGTTCATAGCTTGATTGATAAAGGGTGAAGTCTTTATTATGAAGGGGTTCATTCATTGAGATCACTATTTCTTGTTTTGAATCAACCAAGACAGTACTTTCGTAGCTCATGGGTAAATGACTTCCACCATAGGTCGCTAATTTAAATTTTTTCAAATTGAGTTGAAAACCTAGATTAAATTTTCGATGGGTGAAGTTAACCCAGTATTTTGTTTGAGCACCTTTTATTTCATGGGGATTACCTAGTTCAAACCAAGATTTTTTATTTCCGATTTGAGCTTCAATGGCTTGGGTATGGTTTTCATTTCCACGTTCTGCATCTACGAATCCAGCATCAACCTCAGCACTGGGGAAATATTTTTCGACTTTGAATTTTAGATTCATCCAGCCTGTGTCGTAATCTTTTCCGGGTTCAACAATTCCAGAAGCTACTGGCTTTACTTGTCTCATTGAATAAATTGTGTAACGTAAGCTTAAAGTTTTTGGATCTTGAACAAGTAGAATTTGATTTTTTCCTACTTCAGGTTTTGGTTCATTTCCTTTGATAAATGAAACAGTGGCCGGGCCCAAATCATAAAATGGTGGAATTTGATTATCAAGGCCAAGCCATTCATTGACGTTTACGCGTTCATTATAGAGCTTAAATAAAACAGCAGGCATTGAGGCTTTACTCTCTGAGGCTTTTACTTCAATGCGTCTTACGGCTTTGGCAATGTAGCGAGTCACTTTAATAACATCGTCATCAACAAGTTTAAAAGTGTAGTCATTTTTCTCAGGCGTTTTACGATCAAAATCAACCGGGCTTTGTAAAAGTAGTGCGAAAGGTCGTCCATCAAAACTCTGATACACCTGAAATTCAGCTTCAGGCACCATAAAGCTATCAGCGGTTTCTGATATTGAAAGGGGCAGTGACCCATCAAGCCCTTTTTGTTGAGTAATAAAGGAGCCCAAAAGTAGGGTGATTATACCTGAGTGGGTAATGACAAAACCTACGTGGTTTTTCTTCCAGGGCATGCGATCAATTGCAGCGCAAGTGAGATTGATGATGAGTAAGCAAAGTTCTAAACTCATAAACCAGCTTTTATAGATTACTCTTTGCGCTTGGGCTGTGCCGTGCTCAGCCTCATAGAAGGTTCCATAGGCTAATATAGCGGCTAACGTGATCATGATTATGACCGCGAGTTTGATTGAGGAGAGGAAATCAAAAATGTAATGACCAAGTTTTTTCATAGGTGTTTTCACTAACTTAAGCACAACTGTGGGTTCATAGAAAGCACTAAAAATGGGCCTAAGCCTAGGTCTAGCTTTTATTAAAGTAAAGCTTTAATAAAGCCGAAAAGAGACATGTATGAAGAAGAAGACAACTGCCCAGAGCCGTAGGGTGCATACAGATCGTAAAACCGTTACTGAGACTTTTGCCGTAAATGTAAAAGACATTTCTACTGGTGAGGTCTATTTCAATCGCGCAAGCATTGTTGATGTGAGTCACACCGGTCTTTTATTGCACGTAAAACGAGGAGATGTTGCAGCAGTTTCTTTACGTTCAACATTAACTTTTTCATGTATCCATCAAGCGAGCATTGGTTTTACCATTGAAATCATGGACACCTATATTGAGGGTGTAGTGACGCGCACTAAACCCATTGGCAAAGGTGATTTTATCTGTGCCGTTGATTTTAGAGATGATGCACCTGAGTATTGGCGTCAATGCTTAGTTGATCTTTTACCAGACCAAGACTCAGATGATGTGTCATATCCCGCTAGCGATGATTCTTCAGAAGAATCAAACGAAGACTGATTAGTTTACTTTCTTCCTGGCTTTAAGATCTTCTCTCTACCAACCAAATAGACAAAACCCATCAGTGAAAAGAATATCAAATAGGCGAGGCCATCACTTGAGGCAAGACCTGGTAAAACCTTACTCATATCAAGTGAAGACGTCCAATTTTCATTGAGCGATAAAATAGCTATACCGATACCTGCAATTGAGCCCCCGGCGATGAGTCCTGATGAAAGTAAAATGCCGGCTTGGCTTTCTGAGTCTTTAGCAGCTTTACGTTTACCCATTTTATCTACGAGCCATCGCACAAAACCACCAAAGAAAATTGGAGCTGAGGCGGCAAGTGGTAAATACACACCCACTGCAAAGGGGAGTGAGGCGATGCCGCAGAATTCTAATACAACGGCGATAAATACGCCCAGAAGTACTAAGCTCCAGGGGAGTTTTTGAGTTAAAATTCCATCAATAATTAAAGACATAAGGCGTGCTTTTGGAGCTTCATATTTTTGAACAGAAGTTCCATCATCACGTTTTTGCAAAACTCCATTAATGCCTGGGTCAACTAAGTAAACTATTTGACCAGAACCATCGACAAGATATTTTCCGGCAGGGACTTCGCCACGTGGTTCAGGCAATTGTAGAACGTGATATTCATTTGAATCGTTTTTGCCTTCAGGCCCACCAACTTTTTCAAGTGTGGGAAGTTCTGAGATATTAAATTGCTGACCAGGGAAACTCTTTTTTGCATAAATAGTTGAGGCATCATTGAGAAGTAAAAGAGTGTAACCAATAACAATAGCTGAAGTAAGGGCTCCAATAAGTAAACCAATTTGTTGTGCTCTTGGTGTGGCACCTACCAGGTAACCTGTTTTTAAATCTTGGGAAGTGGTTCCACCATTAGAGGCTGCGATACATACGATGGCAGCAATACTTAAAGCTGTCACACGGTAATCAACACCAACCCAACCGATCATAACAAAAATAAGACATGTCAAAAGTAATGTTGCTACAGTCATGCCTGAAATTGGATTTGAAGAAGAACCAATTTCACCTGTGAGTCGAGAAGAAACCGTAACAAATAAAAAACCAAATACCACAATTAAAAGGGCACCTAAAAGATTCACTTTTAGTGCAGGAGCTGCCCATATCGCCAAAACAAGAAGTAATACTCCTCCTAAAACGACATTCATTGGGATATCAAGCTCAGTACGTCGAGTTGAAGTTGTTTTTACACCTGATTTTTTTAAAGACTTTAATCCTGCGCCAAAAGATCTAACGATTACTGGCAAACTTTGAAAGAGACTAATGATTCCACCTGCAGCCACTGCACCTGCGCCGATGTATAAAACGTAGGAACGCCAGATTTCATGAACAGACATTTCAGATATTAGTTTTGTGGCAGGGTAAAGGGGAGTTGTAAGCCCACTGCCAAATAGAACAATTGCAGGGGATAATACAAAAGATGATAATATTCCACCTGCCACCATGATGCAGGCAATGCGAGGGCCAATGATGTATCCAACGCCTAATAATTCAGGTGAAACTTCTGTGGCAAAAGATGAACCCTTATACCAGGTGAGTGTTTTTTCTGGGACATCTTTCCAGAGTTTCATTCCGACGTTTGCAATTTTATAAAATAAGCCTAAGAAAAAACCTGTGAAAACAGTTTTTGCACTTGTGCCACCCTCTTCGCCAACAATCAAAACTTCAGCGCAAGCGGTACCTTCGGGGTAAACTAATTCTTTATGTCCACGAACAATGAGTGCCCAACGAAGTGGAATCATCATTAGTACACCAAGTAGACCTCCAAGAATTGAGACCAACATGATGCGTGTGATTTCCATATTATAACCAAGAATCAAAAGTGCTGGCATGGTAACTGCCACACCAAATGCTATGGATTCACCTGCTGAACCTGTTGTCATTACGATGTTATTTTCTAAAATAGTCGCGCGACGTATTCCAAACGCCTTTGAAATCGCTCTAAATATTGTAATTGAGAGAACAGCTACAGGAATCGATGCACTCACAGTCATGCCGACTTTAAGAGCTAAATAAAGAGAAGAAGCTCCAAAGATTATACCTAAAACCACACCAATTAAGATCGGTAGTAATGTGAGTTCGGGTATATTTTTACTATCTGAAATATAGGGCTTATGCTCTGTGACTTCTGACTGTGACACTAAAAAAACCTCCAATTAAAGCGAATTGCTCTAAGTAGGATGGAATCTGCCTGATTATTTCAAAGCTTTCAATTTAATTGCACAATGACTAAAGCCCAAATCAAATTTTTTGAGTTTTTTAAGCGTTTGATCTTTAGCCACTGGGGCTTGAGGAGGCGATTTCTTAACAGGCTTTTCATATCTATCGGCCATGCCCGAAGTTGCGCTTTCAATTGGAGGATTTTGACTTATTGTTAAATCTTCATACGCTTGGTCAACAACGGGTATAAGTTGTCTTAAATTTTCACGAGCGGCGACTACCACGGGTAAGGTTGTATTTGGTTGTGTAATTAAAAGAAGCTTTTCAACTACCGACCCTAGAATTTCTGGTTTAGCATTTAAATTTTTATTTTTTTCTAAGCCCAAACCAATGGCTAGTACTAGAGGGTTTTCTTTTAGAGCAGTGAGGCGTGATTGATACCCTTGAAGAATTTGAGCTTTCTTTTTAACAGATTTAATTATTTTAAGTTCATGTGTTCTTTGATTTAGCAAAACTTGTTTTTGCGCTAAGTAAAAGTCAAGAGCGTCACGAAGGTATTGATTTTTATCAATGTCAGAAGTTTCATTAATTGATTTTACTATAGCAAACGATAAATACATTCGTGTTGTTGCTAAATCAGTCATCGATGTTTGAAGGCCTGATTGTTTAGTTTTAATGTGATCACTTATTTGGTTTTGCAATTTCATATCTAGTTTACTAAATTCTTCATTCATCGATTTAAGACCAAGTCGGATACTATTTTCTTGTCTACTGATTTCGTCATGTAAAACGATCAGACGTAAAAAAGGATTCTTAATAGCAATAATATCAACTGATCGGCCGTAATAAATATCATTGAGTGCTCTGATTTTTGCATTTGGGTGGCTTGCCCTGGCATTTCCGCCAATGATTTCTAATCTTTTAGCCTCTGGGTTTTTTGTGTAAAATTCATTTACAGCGGCTTGTGCTGCTTTTATAAGATTATCAAGTTCTGCTTTTTGTTCAGCTCCAGCGAAATCTAAAAACATTGCTGCGGCGTCTTTGGCAGTGATCCCAGGGACAGTTAAACCAAAGCGATCAGAGCTTGTCTCTTGCTCACGACTCATGGCTGCTAAAGTTAGTAAAAGATGTTCGGTGAAAAAATTGGCATCAATTTTAAGAGCAGGATTGTCTAAATTAATTTTGAGACTAATGTAAAAATCTACAATTCTTTCTGGAACTTCCATTCTTTCTAAACAGGTAATTACAGCATCTAAATAGTCGTTAATTAAACTATTTGCGAATTCAGGGTTCTTTTCAGCTGCAGCATCTAATTCTTGAGACATTTGCTCAAAAGCTTTGATGAATAAATTTCTTTTTAGTTTCTGGATACTATTAACTTGTGCAGAAGCTTGGGGTTTTTCATCTAATTCAAGAGTTTCAAATGCACGCTTCCAGTAAATATCCATAGCGTTTTTATTTTTTTCGCGATTGCTAGCCCTTAAGTTTTCAAATTGAGATACATCCCCAGCTTCATTGTCAACGAAGAGCTTCATGAGAAGCATGTTCATTGCTACCATTTTAATTCTTTGGAGTACGTGTTCGCTGACGATGTGACCTAATTCGTGGCCGATAACTGATTTTAATTTAGCAGGTGATGCAGAATTGTTTAATCCAGTGAAGACAACAACCACAGATTGATCTTTAGAAAAAGCCATGGTGTAGGCATTTATGGCACCTGGGGCTACGTATACGCGCATATTTTTAATTTGTTTTTCGCTGTAACCAAATGATCTAGCTGTATCTACTGTCATTTTTCGAATCTCTGAATAAACAGTGTCAGTAGCCTCATGCATATCTAGGAGGCCTTCATTGATTGCGTCTTTAATGCTATCAGTAGCGAGTGTTTCAAGTAGTGGGATTACTTTTTCCAGAATTGGATTATTATTAAGCGCATTATGCATGATGACGTCAGTATCTGTTCTTAAGAGAGACATTTGAGCTTGTGTATAAACAACACCTAATTGTGGAGACTCCATTAATGTTTCTAGAATTTTAGTTGGGGTATGGTTTGGATTTTTTTGTATTACTTCTGATGCGTTAACAGTGAGAGATAATAGGATTATGAATGATAACATTAACTTCCCCCTCGTAATTCTGGTGATGTGTACGACCAGGATTTTCCCCAGCTCTGCTCGTTTAACGTATATATAGATAGCAAAGTACATGCCTACAGATTATTTAAGAAATTAACGAGATAGATGAGATCTTGTGTCGCTAGCTGTATCTGTAATTTTTATTACAATTGTAAATAATTCTTAGCTTTCGATGTGCTTGGTTGAAGAGATGATTCTATTTCGTGCGCAATAGGCGAAGAAAAGATGGCGTTCTTCGTGTTTAACATAGACAGTTTTAATTCCAAATTTCAAAAGCTTTGAGAGATTATTTTGTGTGATAATGTCGTTTTTCTTTAAATACAAAATGAATTTATCATTTTTTGGTAAATGGAGATAAAGATCAAAAAGTAGTTCTGAATCTCCGACGATATACGAGCCAAGTGAAATGCTGTCTACCTTTGAATTGTTATTATCAGTTGCAATGGGAATTTCTGAAATAGGTAAAAAAGCTACTGCATATTTATCGGCTTTATGAGTTGCTGTGATAATAAATTCTGCTTCACCTTCACGCCATTTTACAAAATCAATAGCTGGTACAGCAAATTGCATGGTAACTGCAGGCTTGATGGGTTCACCATAGTCTTTCATTTTTGTTTGGATAAGTTTAAATACTTGCTCTACCCATTCTTGATTGGGTTTGTCAGTGGCTGAGAAAAATATAAGGTAGCCTCTGTAGCGAGATGTCTTAATTTGAATTGCTAATATATTTGTGAATAGCCCTATTTCTATGGGGATTACACTGGTAGCGATCGCGTAAAGATCAAAGGAATCTCTAACTGATTGAACAAGAATCGATTGTTTTTCTTTGGTAACATAAGTTTGAACATTACTTACCGTATCATTTTTAAAATATTTTTTTGTTTGAGGCGATCTCTCATTTGTATCATTAAGATTATTTGCTTCAGTATTTTCTTCAAAATCAGAAACTTCGTTAAAGTCTGGATTTACTTCAGCGTCTGTCGCGTTGGTGTTATCTGAAAATTCGTTTAGTACTGACGGGTCTATGTCATCATTTCGATCAGCTGTTAGCGGTGCAAATACAGGACTCAGCTCAATAGATTCTTCATCTTCAGTTTTAGATGCGTCGAATAATTCATTCTTAAGTGATTCAATATCTTTACCTAAATTAAGATCAACGGGGGATGAATCTTCGGTAATGATAGTCGAACTTTGTAATGCTACTAACGATTGCGCACTCAAGTCACCTTGCTTCATAATGGAAGTATCGTTATCTATCCCATCCCAAGATTTTGATTCTTTGTTATAAACGGGTATTTGAGCACCTTTAAAATAATATACATCTTTTGAATTGTCTTGATTTGTACTTGTTCCTCGCCACATGTGACATTGATCAGGGCTTGATGAACCATCTATTGCTTTTTCCCACACGGTATCGGGCGGCACATCTACATTATGAATTTCAATGGGATTCTCATTATTAGTAATTGGTGTAGATTTTGATGATGCACTGTTAGCCAATGCTGCGGCTTTTGAAGCTGCACTAGCTGTCGCTTTATTAAGCTTGTCTTCGGCTGATTTTTTGGCACGTAAAAGTGATTGTACGCGCATGTGGATCCCGGGGCCACTTACTGGAGCTAGGAGTGTGTTTTCAATACCGCTACTCATGAGGGTATTAGCTGTTCGGTTATTATTATCTTCTGCAAAAGAAATACAAATGAGTTTAAACTTTTGTGTAAAGAGTTTGTAAGCTTTTTGAATATCAGTGAGTTTTAAATTCCAACTAATAAGTACTACATGTGGTTTAGTTGTTTGAATTTTTTTAAGTGCCTCAACAATATGATTAACCACAATTACTTGATAACCACGACGCTTAAGAAAAGAGACTCCTCCGCTGAGAATTTTTGAATTGTTGATGACTATCAAAATACGTACTTGTTGCGATTCTTTTAGAGATTTCACTCCATCTTGATTAGTCTCTTGATTGTTTTTTGCGGTGTCAGACACGTGTGTTCCTTAAGCCCAAAAGGTGCTCAATCATTTTTCGGCTTTTACTGGCGATTTCTATACTTTATGCGAACTATTTAAATGATTATTTTAAATAGTTATTTGATCGATCGGTAAAGAAATTGATGAATCAGAAGTGCGGCAAGCTGAGTAGTTTTCAAGGAGCTATCAAGTGGCGGGGAGACTTCATAAATGCCAACAACAGTGGGCTTATAAAGGGATATAAGACTTTGCCAAAGAATCAAAAACTGATTTGCATCGATGCCTGTCGGAAAGACTTGGCTAGCTCCTGGTGCATCGGAAGATTTAAAACCATCGATATCAATACTCACTGCTAGTCGATGGTCGGGTGTGATAACTTTAAAAGTTTCAGCTGAGATAAATTCTAAGAGTGATTTCCCACTGTTTAAAATATCATCTAGCGTGATTATTTTTGCATTTTTTTCTTTTGCCCATTTCAGATGATCTCGAGAATTACACCAATCTTGAATTCCGATTTCGTAAAAATCTATTTGTTTATGAAATTCATTGAGTAATCGATAAAAAGGTGTGCCGCTATTAAACCCTAATGTATCGGGTCTGACATCTAAATGGGCATCAAAATTTAAAACTAAAGGGCGTAAGCCTTGGGAAATTGTGTGTTCGCAAAATGCGGCCATATCAGAAAATCCGTAATCATGACCTCCTCCTAGAGTGATCACGCGAGCTTCTTTTTTTAAAAGCTCAGATACAGTTTTACGTGCACGTTCATGATTTTCTTTTAAACTATTTGTGTTTTTAAGATCGCCTAAATCAAGTAAACGCAATGTTTTGGATGATGAAATACTTTGAGTCATTTTATAAAGTACACGTCTGATTTCTATTGGTGCAAGGGCTGCACCGAGTCTGCCTCCATTTAGTTTTATGCCTTCCTCGTCAGGGTATCCAAGTATGACAGAGGCCTCATTGAGAGTAGCTGTTTTAGTGAAATGCTCAGTGCAATCGCTGACGCGTAAATCATGTTTGTCATTTTTAGAAACAAAGAGGGTGTCTTGTGATTTTTCAAACCAAGAAATAATATCTAAATCAGACATCATTGCCTCTTTTGTTAAATTTTATTTTTTGAGACAAAAGAGGTCGGTCATTTTTAAACCCTGATGCCATAGCATTAATAAAATCTCTCATTGGATCGATTTTTTTCTCTAAGTTTTTGTAAAATTGCACGCATATTTCTACTGCACCTAAAACATCGCGTATATCAATGAATTCAGCGCCTGGTTTTAGGTTTGCTCTTTGATTGTGATAGTTACCTAACGGGACCGCGATTCCTGCCGCTTTGATATGATGAAGGTTAAATGCAGTTGCTTCGCAAGTTCCTCCGTTCATAATGCGTCTTTGAAAATTTATCTTGGGATTAATTTTTTTAAGTTCTGTGCACGCAAGATCCAAAAGACTTGTCACGCGGTTGTCAAACAATGTTCTTTTATCACCAAGTCTAATGACGGGCCCACTTCCAATTCTCGCACCTTCAAGTTGTCGACTTGCCTCTAGTGAGATTACCGTGTTTTCATGACCGAGAATGTTTTGGTAAATGATTCCAAGGGCACCTTTAAAACCTGTTTCTTCAGCTCTAGTAAAAACACCTAAAATATTTTTACGCTGTGATGAATTAAGTCGAGCAAAAGTTGCTAAAATAATTGTAACACCAGCTAGATCATCTGCTGCTCTTGAAAATACGCGGTGTTTTTTTTGTTGAAAACCAGGAAATGCAAATGCCCCAAAACAAGTATCGTCAACTTGATTTTTTGCATTAGTAAGTTGAATTTTAAAAGTATCTTTTTTTTGGCCTTCAAATTTTTTTGATAAAATTTTTCCATAAAAAACTTTATTAGGCAAAAGTGGATTGTAAATCGCGACTTTTGCATTATGAGTTTTTGGAGGAACGCCTCCAAACCACTGGGCGCGCCACTGAGTCTTGGTGATTTTTTTTATCAAATGAAAACCAGGATGATCAGTGTGTGCCATCAAGGCAACTTTTTTAGATTTTTTAAGCGTTTGGGGTTTTGAAACTCCAGCGATGATGTTTCCCCATTTATCGATAAAATACGGAACTTTTAATCGATTCAGTTCTTTTTCAACGTATTGCAAAACCCAGTTTTCGCGGTACGGAGCCGTGGGGTTATCAAAAACTTCTTTTAAAACTCGTTCAACAGATTTTATGATCACAAATTATGCCCCCTAGGGTTTACAACTTAATGACTTTGGTAGAATGAGCATTTTTTCAAAAAAAGTCAGTTGTTGCGTTTTCTCAAGTACTGCTGAACCCTTATTTTTAATTTTCCTTAAAATTCGAGCCGTAGTTAATGAAACCACAGTAGCTGCGTATTGACTTCCATCTTTTTCCAATAAGTTAATACCGCGCCAAGCAACTGCATTGAAATTCTCAGCAGTTTGCACGACCTTATCTAAAGTCTTTGAGGTAACTTGTCCGTTTTCAAGCCAAGTTTGTGGAACATAAGTTTTGTTTGCTTTTTGATCTAAGTTAATTTGAGCTGCAATTCGCGAAAGCTCAAGAGCGATTCCTAAACTATCAGCTTC
The DNA here is from genome assembly GCA_034439615.1 of Oligoflexia bacterium. NCBI lineage: Bacteria > Pseudomonadati > Bdellovibrionota > Oligoflexia > Oligoflexia bacterium. The sequence goes on from JAWXAT010000028.1 coordinate 40,711, forward strand.
ATGCAGTGGTACTTGGTCATGAGCTAAAATCATTGAATAAATTTGGGTAATGCAGCCTTTGGCATAATGACAGTATTCGATGAGATTAATTTCTTCTAGAGGCTGCTTAAAATATTCGCTTAAATGAACCCCAGTTAGAAAATCATTGAAAAATTTTTCTGGAATTTCATAACGCGAAATCGCCTGCTCAAGGGCAGGTTCTATGGCGTGATTAAAATACTTACGATCATGTTTATAGGCTCGTTTGATGATATCTTCGCATTTTTTAAAGTGCATTTGTTTTTGCCCAGGTGTGTGGGTGTTTTTCATACCATGGGTAGTAATCATGGTGAATGCGTGAGTTGCGTAGAGGGCCTGACGTTTTGCTTCGGGCAAAAACCTAAATAGATAGTAAAATGATTTAGAATAATGCTGCGTTATTTTACTGCAGACTTGATGGCTATGTTTATAATCTATTGAGTTCATTTATTATTTTTAATCTATGGAGGCATTGTTTTGCCAAGTAAAAGTACGAAGGTTCAATATCTTTCTATTTTAGGCTTGTTTGTGGCCACAATGGCTTGGGGGGCGAGCTTTTTCTTGGTTAAAACGGCCACAATGCAGGTAGGTATTTGGCCGTTTTTATGGTGGCGGTTTTTATGTTCCGTAATTTTAATTGCCATGATGTTTCCTAAACGCCTTTTAGCAAGTAAGCCCCCTGTCATGAGAGCGGGTGCAGTTGTAGGAGGTTTACTTTTTGGGGCTATCTGGACACAAACCTTGGGCCTTCAATATACAACTGCTGGAAGATCAGGTTTTATCACGGCACTGTATGTTCCTTTAACGCCCCTTATTGCATGGATTATATGGAAACAAAAAATAACTTTTAAACAAACCCTGGTAATGATTTTTGCACTTTTTGGACTCTATGTGCTTACACAGGGTGAGAATCTCGTCACAGGTTTTTTTGATTGGTTTAATACAATAAACACAGGTGATGCCTGGACAATACTTACAGCCCTTATCTGTGCACTTCATATTTTGGCGGTTGAGTATTATTCAAGGCGTGAGGCCGACAGTATTAACTTAGGGATTTGGCAATTTATTTGGTGTGCGATATGTGCTGGTGGAATTTCTTTATGGAGTTCTCATAAAACTGAAGATGTCTGGAACATTCTAAGTTGGTCACAAGAACCCCTATTGGCACTTTTTGTAACCGTCGTGTTTTCAACATGTTTTGGGTTTACAATGCAAATTATATGTCAAAAAACCATTGGGTCACTTAAGGCCGCATTGATTTTTGCACTTGAGGCGCCCTTTGCTATTATGTTTGCATTTTTGTTCATCGGTGAAAAAATGGGTACTCAAGAAGCAGTTGGCGCTTTAATTGTTTTTTTAACTAGTATCATTCCCGAGTCTTGGCTTATTAAGACACATAAATCGAAGGAGATAATTGTTCATGGCCCACTTTGAGTTTTCATCTGTACTTCCGTTTCCACGAGCCGATGTTTTTGAGTTTTCCACCGACCCTGAAAATCTCTCAAAAATTATGGTCGATTTTAAAATCGAAGCCACATCCCCCATAACTAAACTTAAAAAAGGTATCGAATATGAAATGCGGATCTCTCGATTTGGCATTTCTGTAATTTGGGGAGTTGTCATTGAAGAGTTGATTCAAAATGAGCTTTTTCGTGACAGACAAAGTCACGGGCCATTCTCACTTTGGGTTCATACACATAAATTTGAAGATCATGGGCATGGTACATTGCTTACGGAACTTATTGAGTATGATTTAGCTTTTGGCATACTTGGTAAATTGGCTGACGATTTATTTATTAAAAGAGAACTCCAAAAACTTTTTGAATCTCGGCATGCAAAAACATTAGAGCTTTTAACTCAAGTGAAAAATAAAAAAAATAAATAGATTATTTTTTCTTAGTTTTTCTTTTTCCATAAACCACAAGCTTTGATGTCATTCCCATTGCAGATTTAAACCCAGTGGCTTTTAAGAAAACTTCACTAGCTTTCACCGGAGCAATAACTCTCACTTCTTCAAGTTTTTGCCCAAAGAGTAGAAGTGCTAAAATGCGTAATATTCCACTAATGATGAAAACTATAATAAATGGATTCATGCTTTGTGGGTGCCACTGAAAAATCGCAGCCCCAATAAGACCGCCTAATAATCCAAAACTTGCGACTAAGATATTTAGATAACTTGTAATTTGTGTACGTTCATTGGGCTTAGTTGCGTCGAGTAAAAAAATGAAAGTTGATATTTCATATCCCGCCCAAACAAATCCTGTGAATGCTTGTGATAAGAATAAATAAATTGGTTTTTGAGTGATAAGCCATGGGATTAAGTTAAAAGCCATGAGTGTGCCGCAGATATTTAGAATTTTTCGTGCACCGAGTTTGTCACACATCTCACCCCAAAAGGGGAATGTGATAAATTTTGTAAGTGCAGTGGCGCTAATAATTGCTGTGTAAGTGAGGTAATCGATTTTATACTCACGAATCATGAGTGGCGTAAAATAAGCAGCTGACACAAACACTGCCAAATTAAGCATGCACATGTAGAGTATAAGCATTCCAAAATTTTGCTTTGGCAGATCTTTTAAAAATTTAAAAAAGCCTTGAGGGTGTGCTGCTGGTTCATGATGTGGAGGGTCATTCTTTTTTGTGAGATAAATTAAACTAATTATTCTTGAACCAAGGGCTAGAGCAAAAAGTATGGCAAAGCCTTCTAGCTCCTTTGATTGCTCTTTAAAATAACGAAGTATAAAGCCTGCAACCGTCATTGAACCAAAAGTGCCGATAGTGACGATTCGATTTCGTCTACCAAAGTAGAGACCACGTTGTTGTGGGGTGACTAAATCGCCCATCCAGCTGTTCCAAACGGGGCCGATAATGGCGTTGGAAGCGAAGTAAAGACATACAAGTAGAATGTAAATTTCTAGTCGTAAACTAGTAAAATAATAGGCTAAAAAGAGGGGTATAAGTGTTATGAGTTGAGTGAAAACGCCAAAACATACGATGTTTCTTCTAGACGCAATTCGTTTTTCAAGTGACACCGTAGCAAATTGAGAAATACCGGCTAAAAAGGGCGGAACACTCGTTAACAGGCCGATTTGGAAATTATTAGCCCCCAAAAAAAGTGCGTAGGCAGAAAAGTAAGTTTCGCTAAAACCCACCATACAACTGTAGAAAAACCCATCATAAATCGAATAGACTAAGCTTTTCACCCTAGCTTTATAGGAAGATTGATGACGCAAAAACTGACTCCAAAAAGTGTTCCGATTTATGGGGGAAAACCAATTCCTTATTCTCTAAAACCTGTGATTTTGACTAAGGAGGCCTCTTTATTTATTGAAACATCTTTAACTGAAATTCTCAAACAAGTTGAAGATTTTACGACTCAAGCTTTAAAAGATAAAAAAACTTTGGTGCAACTGGGTTTACCTGGCGACCTAGACCCTAGGCCAACTCCTTTAGGTCTTCACATACCTTTTGCGCGGTTTGATTTTTTATTTGATGGTACCAATCTTAATATCATTGAGCTCAATACCGACGGAACAAGCGGTTATAACACCACAGAATGGGTTGCAGAGGCTGCGGGCTTAAAACCTGAAGAAAACCCTAATCATGGATTGTCAGATAAACTTCTAGACGCACTTTTAGAGCATAAGCCTCAAGCAAAAGAAGTGGTTTTAGCAGATTTTCCACATCTTAATACTTCTTGGGAGCAAGATGATCTTATTGAGCGCTGGAAACAACGCATCTCTTGTCATCGTGCTGACCCCAAACTTAAAAGCTGGAAGAACAATGCGATTATTTATCGACGTGTCTTGAGCTGGCAATTAAGAAGCCAACCTGCAAGGGCAAAGGCGATGCTTGATGATTGGAAAGCTCAAAATGTAACTACACTTGGCGGGTGGTCTAGTGATGTGGGTATGAGTAAAGCTTGGCCAAGTTTTGTGAAACCAAAACATTGCCCTGAAACTCAGATTATCGATATGAACCTAGTTAAAAAAATGCAAAATGAAAAAGAAAAATGGGTTCTCAAAGGGGCTTTAAGCTTTTCTGGTCAGTCAGTTATTCGAGGTATCGATTTGCCAGATGACCGCTGGAAAAATTGTCTGCTTCAAGTACTCGCTGAAACCGAAGCTAAAAGACCCTGGATCGCACAACAAAGAATTAATCTACCATTGTATGAAGACAAACCCACTGAATACGGAATGTTTTTTCTAAACGGTAAGCCCAGTGGTTATATGTGCCGGTGGGGTCATTCAGAAGTTTTATCTGATACATCTACAGAAGTTTTTAGAGCGGTGAAGATTGTTTAAATTTTAGTAATTTCACCTGAGATAAGGTCAATATAGGAAAAGAACCCAGTTAGCCAATATTAGATTTATTCTCTTTAAGCCAAGCGATGATTTCATCAGATTCAAGCATGGGTTTGCCATCGACAACTAAGCAGGGTACTTGCTCATCATCATTAATGGCTAAAAGCCTGTCTCCTGCAGCTGGGTCTTCTAACGTATCATACATCGCGATCTTATCTTTGAGCCCTAATTCATTAATGGCCTTAATAACTCGTTTGCAATATGGACATGATTCGAAATGATAGAGTTCAAGTTTCATAGGCTTAATGTGTACATGTAACTTGCAGTTGGCAAGGAGAATATTATTGGTAGGCGATAAAAAAATTTAAGGAAGTGCTATAAAGTCTTGTAACGACTTTGCAATTAAAGTTGGGTTTTTTAGCATTTCAATCTCAATTGTTGATGTGGGTGTTACGCCATAGTCATGCCCCGGAAAAACTCGGGTGGTGGCTGGTAATTTTTTAAGTTTTTGCAGACTTAAAAATAAATCACTATCACTGCCTCCGGGCAAATCAGTTCTCCCACATTGCCCAACAAAAAGGGTATCACCACTTAAAAGTTGATCATCAATAAGATAACAACATCCACCTTCTGTATGCCCTGGTGTATGAAGGGCACGCACCAATATTTCACCAACTTGAAATTCTTCGTGATCTTTTAAAGGTTTATGAAGAGGAATTTGAGCACTTTGTAACCTTTGTTTTTCAAATTCATGGGCTACTACTTTGGCATTAGGAAGTATTTTTAGCATTTCAGGAAACCCTCCAGCGTGATCTGAGTGGCCGTGTGTAGCAATGAGATATTTGATTTCTGGAGGATGTTGCGGGTTAAAGCTATTCACCCATTTTATGACACGATCAAATTCAAACGCTGAATCAACAAGGGCCGCTGTATTTGTTTTAGAACAGTAAATGAGATAACAAAAGTTTTTCTCAGGCCCAATGAGTAATGAATGAATATTTGCGCGTAACATAAGTTTATTATCCTTCTAAATTTTCTAAAACAGTAAAAGCATTTCGCTTAAGATGTGGGGGTTTGGCTCGATTTAATGAAGTATTTTGGACATCTTTTTTTAAATCGCTATCCGTTGTTTTAAGTAATGATCTTAAATCAATTAATCCCGATTCTTTTTGCGGTGAAAGCTGTTGGGTTCTTCTTGATTTTTGATTCCACGGGCAGACATCTTGGCAAATATCACAGCCAAAAAAATTCGTACCAAAATTTTTTGACAATTCTTTTGGAGGTTCTTCGTTAACTTCAATTGTCCAATAACTAATGCATTTTTTGGCGTCAAGTTTGTGAGGAGCCACTAAAGCTTTTGTGGGGCAGGCATCTAAACATTTTGTGCAAGTTCCGCAATGATCCATCACTGGCTTATCTTGTGGCAATGAAAGGGTTGTGAGGATTTCACTTAAGAAAACAAAACTTCCAAATTCTTGATTGATGAGACATGTGTTTTTGCCTATCCAACCAAGCCCTGATCTTTGGGCAACGTCACGTTCAAGCACTGCTTTTGTATCAACGCAGCTTAAAAACCCATGAGTTGGATACATCATTTTTAGTTCACTTATTAATTTTTGATGCCTAGCCTCAATTTCAAAATGATAGTCAGTGCCTCGAGCGTAACGTGCGATCCAGCCTTTTTTATCTTTTTTAAACTCGTCTTTGAGATCAATACTCAGCGGTTCTTGAGTGTCATAGTTGAGAATAAATGAAATCCAAGATTTTGCATTATGAAGTAAAAGCTGTGGGTTTGATTTTCTCTCTTGATGCCTGGCCAAATAGCTCATTGACCCATGTTGCCCCTCAGCAATCCATTTTTCGTAATAATCCATCGTTGAAGGGCGTGTAGCTGACGTGAAGGCTACTTCATCAAAGTATTTACGACCCAGAATTTTGATCTGGTCAGCTGTAGAGATGGACATTTCATCAAGAGCATTCATAAAATAGTCTATAATATGGAAATCTTTAAAAAACACCCTCAATGGAATGATGTGAAAAAAATCTGTACCAAGCTGCATGGAAATGGCTATACGGCCTGGCTTGCAGGCGGATGTGTACGAGATGGGCTTTTAGGCATCATGCCCAAAGACTTTGATATCGCAACAAATGCTCGGCCTAAAAAAGTCGAAAGTTTCTTCAATAAGACAGTTGATGTTGGTAAAGCCTTTGGGGTGATTAGAGTCATTGAGGCTTCAGGAGATATTGAAGTCGCAACATTTAGAAAAGATGGTTCATATACCGACGGGCGGCGCCCTGATTCAGTTGAACTAGCGACACCTCAAGAAGATGCTAAACGTCGTGATTTTACTATAAACGCACTTTTTTACGATATTTTTGAAGGTGAAGTTCATGACTTTGTAAATGGAATGGTTGATCTAAAGTCACGAATCATTAGAACAGTTGGGTTACCTGAAGATCGTTTTTTAGAAGATAAATTAAGAATCATACGGGCAGTTCGTTTTGTGTCCCAGCTTGATTTTCAATTAGATAAGTCTACTTATGACGTCATCACAAAATTTTCACAAACTATAACAACAGTGAGTTGGGAACGCATAAGTGATGAATTAGAAAAGTTACTTTCCGGAATAAGACCAGATCGAGGCCTTGAGCTTTTACAAGATTCTGGTTTGTTAGACGTTATATTTCCTGAACTCATATATGACTCTAAGATCGTCGATTATTTGAAAAACACTACAGGTGATTCTGACCAAGTAATTCTAGGTTGGTTATTTTTATTCTCTTTGATTCAAAATGCTGATGATCATGCTAAAATATTTAAACGACTTAAATTTTCTAATGAAAAAGCACAAAGCATTGCGACAACTCTAGAAATTGCGACGAGTCTGCTTATTTTTGATCGATTAAATACACCAGATAAAAAGAAAACCGCTGCTGAAAATAGAACTGAAACTGCAATCAAGTTTTTAGATATTCAAAATAAGATTCAACCTGAAATACTTCAATACGTGAAAGCGAATCGTATACTTCCCAAACCTCTTATTGAGGCGGCTGATTTGATGTCTTTGGGCTTAAAACCAGGAAAAACCTTAGGTGAATCACTTCAAAAGGCATTTGATGCGCAACTTGAGAATGAGTTTACTCATAAAGGGGAGATCCTCACCTGGATAAAGCAGAATTTAATAGTTAAACCGCCTGATAATTGAGCATTCCTGAAATATTTTCTATTGCTGATTTGATATCGATCTCGCATACTTGATTTAATAAATTAAAGAGGAACTTGTGCATTATCAGACTAAAATATTTAGCCTAATTGCGTTATTAGCATTGAATATTTCATGCTTTCAAAGCCCTGTGCCCCAAGGTTTTAACGCGGGCAAAAAAACCGGTGATGTTTTTTTGATTATAAAACCCATTGCACCCTCTATAAATTGCGGATTTGTTTACTCAGGCAATAATAAAGATTTTGAAGTCTTATCCTATACCCTCTTGAAATTAAAAAAAGATGACCAAACAGGCGAGTATAACGCACTTGAAGAAGTTAGATTTAAGCGAATGCGCGTCGATGCAGTACGGGCTAAATTTAAAGCCAACAAAGAATTAAAAACTGATTACGTACTTTATGAAAAACAATTGTTTCTCGATATACTTCAAGAGAATGAAAAACTACTCACTGATATTCCACTTATCGAACCAAAAAATGAGTTTTCTTTACTGATTAAATATCATGGAAATTCACTAGAAAAGTGCCTGGAATAAAGTTTTGCTCAAAAAAGTGCTTCGAATAAAACTTCCCAAGTTTTGTGTCTCAAATAAAGTTTATGAAAAGCGTTTAATTTAAATACAAAATATTCTAATTATACAAATTTTCTTAATATAGACCTCTATCTAGCGCTGTTATCACATTGAATTTAATCTGAATTTAACTTTACAGACCATGGTCTTTTGGGCATGGCCATTGCTTTACTTTAAGAAAGGGGAAGTTCATTCAAACGGGGGTAATAATGAAGTATCTCGTATTCGTGGTAAGTGTTGGTTTCGCATTTGGTTGCAGTGATGCAAGACTTGCCAAACAAATTCAAGCCGCATCAGTTAAAAGTGAGGGCTATTTTTGTACTCAAGCGCCACAAATTAGTAATGGCATAACAAAATTCATGTTCGTCATTGATAAATCAGGTAGTAACGTGGACACAGACCCCGGCAATGCAAAACGCGCTGATAACATCGAACGTTTTTTTAACAGCCCCGCTAGTAGTCCGAGACGTGATAATCCTAATATTGCCTGGGGCTACATTGCCTTTGCTGGTAGTTCAGCCACTGCATTTATTAATGACGGCAATGATCAAAATCCTACATTTGTTGGAGTACCAAATAACATTGCGGCTATGAATAATGCTTTGGCACTTCAACGTGGCCCTGACAACGACCTAACACCTTATCGTGCTGCAATTGCATTAACTAAAAAAGCCATCATCAATGACCAAGCACTTCACCCAAATGAAACTCATAACTATGTTGTATTTTTCGTTTCTGACGGTCGACCAACTGATTATGGAGCTGAAGGCCCTGCAGGGGCTGATGCTTTTAGCGATGTTGATGATCTCGTGAATACGATTCCGGGAAAAATAACTTTCAGCACTGCCTATTATGGTGCTTTTGACCCGGCAACTGCCGATGGTTTAAAACAAATGGCAGAACATGGACACGGTAAATTCGTTGATACCAATGCAATGCCTGATTTTGAAATCGATGATTTGCTCAATAATGCAGGTGCGCACGCAGACACCTATCAGGTGAATAAGATTTTAGTCTACAATCTAAACAGTGCAGTTTGTTTAGATAAAAAAAGAATTTCACTTGATTCAGATGCCGATGGTTTATGTGATGATGACGAAACCTATACAACAAAAACAGATCCACAAAATCGCTTTTCAAAAGGTGACGGGTACGGAGATTATTTCCATTATATTTCCAAAGTAACTGGAGGGTCTTTACCTGTTTGTTATGATCGCACTGATGAAGACTTTGATCTTCTAACAGCATGTGAAGAGCTCTACATGTATAATGAGCATCCCACTGGAACAAAATTAAACCGAGCTGATGCGAAAAATCCTGATACTGATTTCGATTGGTTTATCGATGGTATTGAGTATCTTATGCTTAAAAATCGTTCATCAGCACTTGATATGTTTAATGTTTTTAAAAGCTATGATGGTGAACCCGTGAATGCGGGTGAGCAAATCACCCAACATCGTAATCCCTTATTTTATGATTACAATATGGCACCAACAGAGATGTACGACACACGTATTGAGTTTGATAAATATAATGATCAGGGTCAAAGTTGTTATCGATTTAAACAAGATAATCTTAAATTATTTCACACTAAGTCTGTTAGTGCACAAAACTCACTAGGGCCTTTGTATGCGCATAAAGAGTGGGATAATACAGTACTAATTTATTACATTCAAAGTCTTGAAAAAGACCCTACAGGTGCTGGTTATTATGCGTACAGCGTTCAAACTTTGAGTGGAAACCCTGGTACAATAAAACGATTGGGCCGTGACAGTGGGCTTCAAGTACGTGATGGTACTTTTACACTTTATCAAATACCGGAGCCAGCAAAGCCATGAAGACCAGCAAAACCATGAAGACCAGCAAAGCCATGAAGACCAGCAAAACCATGAAGACCAGCAAAACCATGAAGACCAGCAAAGCCATGAAGACCAGCAAAACCATGAAGACCAGCAAAGCCATGAAGACCAGCAAAACCATGAAGACCAGCAAAGCTATGAAGGTCAACAAAACATTTTTGTCTTACAATTCTGTTAAAAAAGCCCTCATATCAGGTGTTAGATTTCTCAAAACATTAGGAATGTCCCAGAGCAAGTTTATTGGCAAGACTGTGTTCGTGCTCTTGATCTTGTTTATTCTACCGTTGGAATCAGCTCATGCACAAACAAAGGCTCGACTTGATCTAGATGATATGATGATCAAAGGCGAGCTGCATAACGATGATCGCCTCATGATTCTTGCTCGTCAAAAAAATGAAATGAAAAATTTTATAAAATTTCGCACAAGTTTTCGAGAAGAAATGCTTCAAGAACTACCTGTACCTAAAGCCCGCCGTCGCTATTAGAGCCTGTCTAAACTTTAGACACCTGATTTTACTCTAAGCACAGAGATGTGGTGAGTGTAATTGTACTGCCTTATGCGTGGTCTAGATTTCGCAATTTGAATCTACAGAACATACTCAAACATACGAATGCCAGTACGCCTGAATTTGATTGAAGTGGGAGTTATATGAAAACCGATGTTGTTACTTTGATAGAACTACCAAAATTTAGAAAATATGCATGGTTAAGATCGGGTACCGCATTATTAAGGTCAGGCGTATTGTCAAAATCTCTGAGCACATTAAAAGTTTTCAGTATGTTTTGTGTTCTGACAATATCAGTCAATAGCCTGGCAATGAATGACGAAACCAAAACAATTGCAGATTTAGTAGATGATACTCCCACATACTCTATTGAACGCGTTCGGGCACTTATGAATTTGCGTACTACTTTAGCGTCAGAAGGTGTTGCTCCGAATAAAATCGCGGCATTTATAAAAGAAGTTGAAATTGGCCTTGATACAAAAAATACTTCTCCCAACATGAACAGCTCATTAAGACAAAACATCCCATTAGAAAAAATAGCAAATGCTCAAAAGTCATTAAATGGGGCAAGCTTTTATAAAAAATATATAAGCCGAGATCACACTTTGATGGGTAAAATGCAAGAACTTGTTAGACAAGCAAGAAGTTCCTCGATCAAACCTCTTGCCGCAGCAGCTGTTGCAACTGGCGTCATTGCTGGAGGCTTATACTATGTGAAAGATTATTTAACTCCCGAGGGGCGACGTTTAATTGCTGAAAAAAAGCGCCTTGAAGCAAAATTGAAATCAGAAGAACTTAATCGTAGAATGCCTGGAAATTTAGAAAAATTCAAAAATTCAGATGTTGCAAAATTGGCCAACGTGCTTCTTGCTACACAGGATTACGATTATTTCGTAAGCCAGTTCTTTTCAAGTCCAACATCTGTAGCAAAGATCAAACAAACTCTTTTCGACAAGTATCCCTATGACGACCTTTGTAATTTAGACGCTCGTTTTGTCATTGAAGATCTTTTTCTCTGGGATGCTGATCTAACAGTGAGTAACAGAATCACCGTTCAGCCAAACTCATTGGCAAGAAAACGTTATAAAGAATTAGCAGCTCAAAATTTTGTAATTAGTGAATGTAAATTGGCGAAAAATTATTTTATCAAGTCATCTGACACTACAACCGACATAATTACTGCCAAAACATCTGCTACTGGTACTGCCTCCAGCTCACGAGCAAATTAGAGAACACAGGGAATGGCAGAGAACACAGGGAACCTTCTGGGGTACAGCAAGCTCGCTGAATAACGCCAGAGTACGCCACGTTTAGTTTCCGGTTTCCCCCACAGCTTACGAGCAAATTGTGATACTGCAACGATTTGATTACCCTTCAATTACATGATTTCTATACTGCAACGATTTGATTACCCTTCAATTACATGATTTCTATACTGCAACGATTTGATTACCCTTCAATTACATGATTTCTACAATTCACATAATATGACATTGCCCCACTGTTTTTATTGATTTCCGTAAAAATTCTAATAGTATGCGAACAACTCGAAAGGGGTAATTCAGGGTCGTGTTATCCAAGGTTGATTAAAGGTCGTATAATTCATAGATCAAGATACATATTGTAAATATTTGAGGCGAAATAACAATTTATGAAGAAAATCTTGAAGCAACTCACATTTGAAAAAACTAAAACTTTTGCTGATTTTAATGACAGGGTAGAACATGGAGGGTCTACACGTATTGGCAAACGTAAACTTTATCGGCCGTTTAATTCAAAAAAAGCAATTCATCTTGTTTTAAGATCGACAAAGGCTCATGGTCAGTGGTCGATGCTCAAGAAACGTAACGAAAATACAATTTCACGACTCATATATTCTTCAGCAGCGAAGAATATGATTAACATTCATAAATTTGCAAATTCTGGCAACCATTTGCACGTTTTACTTAAGGCCCCATCTAAGAAAGCGTTTCAAAAATTTCTAAGAACCATAACAGGGCTTATTGCTAGACATGTGATGAATGCTCGCAGAGGCTATGCAAAAGGAAAATTTTGGAATTCACTCGCATATACAAAAATGATTCTAAGCATGCACCAATTTAAGAATACGGCGAACTACATCTGGAAAAACGCATTGGAAGGGTGGGGAATCATTCCACCGCGATCACAGGCATTAGGTCGCGTTAAAATTAATTTTTTAATCGATGATTGGTTGCAACAAAATCGAATTTACGATGGCTAACGCAGCTGAAGTGGTGAGAAAGAATGAAGACAGAGGAAGTTGAAAAAAAGAAGGGACCGCAGGAAGATGAAAGAGGTGAGAAAGAATGAAGGCAGAGAAGAAAAGGCCGAGAACTGAAGGGATGAGAAAGAGAGGCAAGTAGTAGTAAAAAAGAAGCCAAGCCAAATCAGATCAGTTCAGATCAGATCGAAGAATAAGAAAACCGGGGGAGGATTAGCTCGAAGAATACGAAAGAAAAAGTAGAAGAAAGAAGGGGAATTCACAATCAATCGATTTGAACTTCGTATAGTGGGAGTGTAAGTTCTGCGCGCGTAAAACGCAGTACCGGGGGAGGATCAGCCTTTAATTCGTTGATTCAGGTGTTAGAGGGCTTCCTGCTCCGTCTGCATTGACGGCGAAGTTGATTCCGACCCAACCTTCGCTGATACAGGTTTGCATGACTCGCTTTATGTAAACGAGTGGGGTGCTTTCATCTGCTTGAATGTTTACACTGCCAGAAAATGGTTGGCCGGGATGAATTGTTTCTTCGATAATTCGAATCTGTTTTAAGGCGTTGGCTAGTTTTGGTAAATTTTGATCTTTTTCTTCAAGATAGATTGGGTTGTCTCCCACTTTTTCAGTTTCTAAAATTACGCTAGATGCGGTTATCGTAATGAGCGGAGCACTTTGCAATGGCTTTCCGTAGTTCGCTTGAGGAATCTTGAGATTTTTTTGGATATAAAATACTTCACCCGTTGCAGAAAAATTCATTAATAAAAAAATTACTAAGACTGTAAACATATCGATCATGCTGGTCAAGGGAAGATCAGCTACGACATTGGCTTTATGATTGGTATTTCGCCTCTCACGTAATTCGTGAAGATCGTACTTCGGACGCAAATGATAACCCGGTTTGATGATGAGCTTTTTTTGCACTCTAACACAGCCTTAGTTCGTATTAATTGAAACTTCTCTAAAACACGGCCTTAGTTCGTATTAATTGAAACTTCTCCAAATAGCTCACTGGTCATGGTGTCCATTAAATGGATCAAATGTTTATAGGGGGCTTGACTATCAGTATTTAAAACCAAATCAGATCGGTTGGGATATTTTAGTTTCCACTCAGCAAGTTTTTTCTTAAGTGCTTCGTAATCTGGATTGCCAGTATTGTGTGGGATTTTTACGTTTGCCGATCCTTCACCAATAAGAAGATGATCTAAAAAGAGCGAAACACTGAGATCGACTTTTTTATCAGGCAAAGCAGTATTGTTCACATTATCTGTTGGGGCTGAGCCTTGAGTTGAAAGTACTGCAATTTGTTGCCAAACGGCAGTTATCAATAAAAAACAAATCAACGTTGAAAATAAGTCAATAAATGGAACTAAATTTAAATCAGCGCTAACACCCTTTTTTCCACCGCCAAGACCACCTGCACTCATCTAGAATTATCTCCTTGTGAATTTATCTCTGTTGGCCAAGATAAAATTCAAGGTAGCCACTGCGGCCTCATGAATATCATCAACAAGATCTTGAGCTTTTGACTGTAGATATCCGTAAATACCTAAAAGTGGAATAGCTACGATGAGTCCGAACGCTGTACAATTCATTGCTTCAGCGATTGCTTTTGCAAGCAAGCCGGCCTTTTCACTTGGACTCACATTAGCTACAGCACCAAAGGCGCCGATAAGACCAACGATGGTTCCGAGTAACCCGATTAAGGTGGAAAGATTTGAAAACATAGCTAACAAACTTGTTCGTTTTTCAATTCGAGGAATTTCACGAAGAGCCACAGCATCCATGGCTGTTTGAACTTCTTCAGCATCTTTATTACTTGCTACAGCCATCAAACCTGCTTTTACAATTTTTGTAATTGGACTCGATGCTTGAGAGCAAACGGCAATGGCGCGCTCGAGATTACCCTGTAAAATAAATTGATTGATACGGTTTAAAAAATCATCTTTTTTAACTGTACCAGCTCCGGTGAGATACATGAATCTTTCAATCGTGACAGCAAGTCCAATGAGTGAAACTCCTAAGATCGGCCACATGAAAAATCCACCGTGATGAAACGCTTCTGCTGCTGAACTTAACATTGTGCCTGCCCCCTTGGCTCATCGATGTGTGAACGATTTAATATTACAAAAAAAGTCTGGATTTAGACAAAGGACTTTAGACTAAAGTGCAAAAACTAGACTTAAGTGATTGTAATCTTAGAGTCGCCCGAAGGGAAAACCGATGACTGGAGTTGTCGTTTGACCATTTTTAGCTGATGGGAATTTCATACTTGTGAATACCCCTTTTACACATTCAGCAAGTGCGTCGCCTTGGTTGACAGTACTGCGTTTTACGCGCACAGAACTTACACTCCCACTAGATGAAATATCCCATTCAAATTCCATACGCCCTGCAAGGTTTGGATCCATCAGTAGGCTTCGCTCATAACAATGCTGAACTTCGGTGAGATATTTATTAACTACTGCTAATACTTGGGCACGAGTTAGTCCTTCATATTTTGCATTTTGTGCAAGCTTTGGTTCGCCCACAACAACACCGGCCACACTGCGTGCACCAGCTTTGCCTTTAAGACCTTGCACGCCATAACCTTCACCACTACCCACACCGAAGCCTTTTGTTTTCACTGAGCCACCACCCGTAGGTATATTGCCGTGAGTAGAAGGAAGTGTGCCTGCAAAATTACTTGTATTAACTTTTGTAGGGCCGCCAGCATTTTGATTGATATTAATATTAGCAGGCACTCGCACTTGAGGCGCGTTTGATATTGCACCAAGCGCTGCTAGCGCACCAAGGGATTCAACTTTTACAGGAGGTGGTTCAGGTGGAGGCGGTTTATTGACCTTGATTGGATACTTATTCGTATTAGCCATAACTTTCGGAAGTGGTATTTGTTTTTGAGGAACCTTCACTACAACTTTTTTTGGTTCAGGAATTAAAATGGGTTTAGGTTTTGGTTCCACTTTTTTAACTATTTTTTTAGGCTCAGGTTTTTTCTTAGCAATTTCTTTTTTTGGTGGGGGAGTCGGTTTTGGTTTTTCCGGTTTCGGCGTTGGCGTTGGCTTTGGTTTTTCAACCAATAATCTTGCAAAACGTTCAGGTACATTTTTTAGTTTTGGAGCAGGTAGCTGTGGAGGATTCGCAAATATGAGCATGGCAACCAATGCGGCATGTAGAATACCGGAAGTAACAACAGCTTGTTTTACCGCAGTTTCAGCATCAGAGATCCTTTTTGCTACCAGTGGCGTTGATGCTGGTACAAAACGCAGATGAACTTTGAGCCCATGTCCGAAATCTACATGTACGATTTCATGATTCGCAGCTCTTAATGTATTTCCAAAACCCGTTGCGCGCAGCTGCCCCGTACTAACAAGATCACCCATGGCAATGGCCTCATGACCTCTATTGAGTGAAACATTGATTCCTTGGGGGATAGTAAATTGAATGAAATCATTGGCTACACGGGCGAGCGGCCATGGTTCGCGTAAAAGTGGAAGTGGTAAATTACTTTGTGTAGCAGGCCCTACAATAATTGTTTCGCCTACATCAAATTCCTTCACATCATAAACTAAATCATGCCAAATAATAACAGCTTCAACACTTCGTACACGCGCTTGAGACAAACCGCTGTGGTACTCAGTTAAGTCAGGTAAAAAATCTCTGGTTGAAACAGGCGCGAACATCCCCGTTAAAATAGATGGATCTTCTGGAGGGATGATAGGCTTGTGATTATTTTGAATGCCAACCAATGGAACAACACCACGGCCACCCACACTCATCGAGGCACTATTTATTCTCGGCTCTAATTGAATTGATTTCGGACGGGTCATGGGGGCATTAAGCTTAGGTGATTGTGGTACTGAAATTGGTTTTTCTTCTGATAGTCTTTCGGTTTGCAAAAGTTTACTGGCATCAAATGCCTTATTGAAATCTAGTTTTTTTTCAGTCAACAAAGTCGCAACAGTATCAACACTTTTTTCATGCAGTTCCAGCCCTGTTGATGGCAACACTTCAACTGTTATACGAAGACTTGCGATTTCAAAAGCGAAATCATTTTTGAAATCGTGGCGTTCAACTTTCTGACTATCAACCCTGATGCCGTTGCTACTTTTAAGATCAAGAACATACCACTCACCATTTTCTTCAGAAATAGAACAGTGAACACGTGACATAAAACTGAATTCAAGGGGAACTTGAAGTGTTTTACTTCGCCCGAAACTAATTGGATATTGCGTAAATACTTGTTCAAATATTTTCTCAGTATTGTTGTGAACAATTACGCGCAATGATCTTGATAAATTTTTAAGAATCGACAAAGAGTTATCTCCTTCTCTTCTCTAAACTAATCGGCGGATTTACCAAATAAGTTAATGAGTTACAGAGAAAGTGCACTTATCCAGGGATGCAAAGTTCCAGACGGACGTCCAGATGCTTTTGCCTTATTTAAATAACTCTGCAGTTTAGTCTTAAAGCCAAATTGTTGATACATTCCAGCTAGACCATAGAGGGCTAAGGCTGAGCGTGAATTGTGCTGCAAAGCTTGCTTGAATGCAGCTTGAGCTGATTCAAGATCGTTCATAAACAAAAAGGTCTGGCCTAATTGGGCTTCTGCAGGTGCATAATTAGGTTGAATCTCAAGCGCACGACTCAATATAACTCTTGCCATGGCGTAATCACGAACACGCATATAAGCTTCTGCTAACTGCATCAAAAGTTTTACGTCACGAGGTGTATCAAAAAGTTTGCGCCTGATTCCGGCGGCCTCTGGTGGAGTTGAATCACTTGCTTTGGCCAGAATTTTTTCTTCCACAGATTCATCTACCATCTCGAGTCCTTGGCTTTGACATCCTTTTACAAAACCTGTGAATACTTCAGATTTTTCAGCGTTTTGTGTACAAGAACTAAAGTAGTTCTTTGCTTTTTGAATATATGTATTCGATTGCTGAGCAATAAGTTGTTTGTACTGTGTTTTCTGACCGTCATTAAGACCAGCAGGAACAGCGGCTCCTTTGATGAATTCTGAAAATTCGAGATTGGCTCTACCTAATTGATAAAGTGCTGCAATTGTCCAACGACCATTGCCGAATTTAATTACTTGGTTGAATTGATTAATAAGTTGTGTGAGTTTCGCATTTTTTAATTGAACAAGCTTAGCTTCGTCTTGCCCTGTACCGAGCCTCATTGCTTGATAATCTTTTAAAGCTTGCGTTGAAAGTAGATAAAGCGAATGAGCTGCCATTTTCTTTTCTTCAAAATTAGAACCAGCCATACCTGAAGCTTTTGCTAAATAGGGTTTGCTTTGTTCAAATTGTCCTTGGCGATAAAGCGATAATCCTAACCAATAAGTACTTTCAATATTGCCCATAGATTTTGAAGTTAAAGTCTGTGCTGCTTCGCTCCAAGATTGTGATGATATCTGCTGCTTAGCTACAGCACTAAAGTTATTAAGATCGCGGTAATCTTCTGCAGCCTCTTTGTAATCACCCATAAGTTCACGCATCGAAGCAGCGTTTTTGAGTAATGACGGCCCAGCTTTATCTTTACGATACTTTCTAGCAAAAGTTTCAAAATATTTCGCTGCTCGTTTATAATCCGCGGTATTTAAAGCCATTTGACCCATATCACCAACGACTTGCTGCGCGTAACGTGAATCTCCATGTCTTACAAGAAGTTGCTCGCCAATTTCATAAGCTTGTGTGTCTTTTTTTGCTTTCAAAGAAACAAAAGCTTCATAGAGTGCTTGGTCGCCCAAGCTTGAACCTTTGTACTTCTCAGCAAAGCCTAAGAGTTTTTTTGCATAATCACGGCTTTTCGGATCACCAGCTGCGCTCTCAATTTTTCGATATTCGGCTTGTTTGATGATATCTGATACGTCTGCCTTAAACTGTTTATTCGTAATACGCGGATTAGCAACTAATGCTTTTCCGGCTTTAATCATACCTTCGAAGTCTTCTCTTTGATTGTATGAATCTAAAATTAAATTTCCAGCAGTCGTCGCCTCTTTGTGATTTGGATAAGCATTGATAAATGAAGTGAAATTCTTAACAGCCCGGTCAAAGAGCCTTTCATCATAATATGTTCTTCCAATGTTAAACATTACCATCGCACTTGCTTTATCACTTGGATAACTCTTTAAGAAAATTTTACCTGTTGCACGAAAGCCATTTCGAGCTTCAATAAGTTCTAATTTAGAGAGCTTTTCAGGTTCTTTGAGTGCGAACGCAAAACTTTGTATCGCTGAATCCAAAACTTCTTTTTTAGATTGAGCTTTTGGTTGAGACGTGATTTTTTCATAAAAATAACCAGCACGTGAATACTTTTTAAGAGAAAAATAACTTTCTGCCAAATTAAGCATGAGCGCGTCTGAGTACTTTGAATTTGGAAATAAAGTTAAGTAATTTTGATACCCATCAATTGCTGCGAGATAATCTTTTTCTTGTTTAGTAAGCTTAGCTGTCTTCTGAAGACGAGTGGTAATATCACGCAAATAAATTTCAAAATTTTTCTCAATCTTAGTTTTTTCAGCCTGCTTTAAGTCTGTTGAACCTCTTGCTCGAATGAGGGTAATGGTTATTTCATCGGGCATCATGTCTAGAGGCCAAGATCTTTTAGATTTTCTCAAAACTTCATAAAATCTATCTACGAGCTCAATTCTGAGTTCTAAATCATTTGTAATATCAAAGAGTCTAAAAAAGAGTGGGAAGGTTTCTTCAACTTTATTCTTTAATAAAAATCGCTTAATGAGTTTATCCAATACCTTGGCCAATGCTGGCCTGTTGGGCGCAAGTCGTTCAAAATATTCTAAAGCGTTGGCGCGCCCTGCTTCATGTTGTTTTTCTTCAGAATAGGGCCAAACAAGTGCCAGCAAAGCATCTCTACGCACATCGCTTTTTTTATAAACGTCCGGAAGTAAATCTGAAGAAATCTTTCCATCAATGATGATCACACCTTCGAAAGCGAGGAGGGCGTCTTTGAACCTCTCCATATTGATATAACACCAGCCAGTTTTGTAGCGCGCCAAAGGCATAAATGGATTTTGTGCGCGCCCTAATATTTTTTGATAAACATCTAAAGCCAATCGAGGGTCTTTTTTCTGTTCTAAAAAATAATCGCCTAAAATGAGTTGTGATTCTTCCCAATACTGAGATTTAGGATACTCCGTTGTTAGTCGTATATATGTCTTCACCATATCTTCGACATTGCCCATTTCTGTATACTCGTGAGCCATGTAAAACAATGCTTTGTCTAATATGTCGCTTTTAGGGAACGTCTCTAAGATACGCTGATAAACTTCAATAGCTTGTTTTTTTGTTTTCTTGCTGTCAGAAAAATCAAGCTCATTAACAGGAGCTCCCGGATTTTCTTGTCGTGTGATTGTGACTTGGTATCGACTTTTTTCGACGTATAATTCAGCTAATACAAAATAAAGTTCAGGCAAGAAGGTAACATCTTTAACAACACGCATTTTGCCACGAGTGACTTCAATTGATTTATCAATCTTAATCAAATCAGATTTAAGTTCAGAAAGACTCTTTTTCTCTTGAGCAATGGACTCTAATGAAACAAAAACCAAAAGAATTACGATAAACGATCTTAACTTCATTTATCGTCTCCTGATTGTGAGCATCGAGACTCGATAAAAACTTTATAATCTTCTAATTCATCGAGCCAAAATTCGCCTGTGCCTGTCCAGTAGATTTTTTCAAAACTAAGATGTGGTATTTCTTCTGGACTGTATTTTAACTCTGAACCTCCTCGGTTAATGCGTAAACTATCAAGTCGGGTTTGATAATCGAGAAAATTAAGTTGTTCTTGCCAATCTATTAACTGCTCTGCTGTTTCTCGTGTTTTATCTTGTAAAATCCAATCTAATCTTTC
This sequence comes from Oligoflexia bacterium, assembly GCA_034439615.1. NCBI lineage: Bacteria > Pseudomonadati > Bdellovibrionota > Oligoflexia > Oligoflexia bacterium. The sequence goes on from JAWXAT010000028.1 coordinate 61,304, forward strand.
GTTTACTTCTTTGATTTTGGCTTCATAGCGTTTTTTAACGATTGGATAAAAAAAGTAATCCTCCCAACCAGTGTCATTGAGATTAGCGTATTCAGCTTTCAAAGAATTTAAGAGATTAACCCATTTTTGAATGCGTTGATCGAGAACAGAAATATTAATAATCATCTGATCTTTTCTGAGATCTTTTCTTTTGTTGATTGCGGTCATCGAAGCTTGAAAGCGTTGCTTGAATTCTTTCATTACTTCATAAACTGAATCAAAGTAACAAAGCTCTTTATACATAATCATCTTTAAAATGTAAGGCTCTGGAGTGCGCGAAGTATCAAAAATGGGAGCTTCAAGTGCAGCTAAAAGACCAAGTGCTTTTGAATAATCTTTTTCATAATACTTAGCCCAAGCTCTTTCAATTAGAATAAGCCCTTTTTCTCGAGGATTAAGTTTTACATTCTTAAACAGTGTATAGGCTTTAGCGTGGTCACCTTTTTCAAAAATGAGACGCGCCCATTGATGTCCAGCTGCTGACTTGATGTCTTCAGGGGCTGCTTGATTGTTAGCAATTCCAGAGAAACGCTCAATTGCTGAATCAATACGATCGCGTGCGACTTCACCAAGAGCTGTAAGGTATTTAATTTTGAAATCCCAGTAAGAATCCAAAGTAATTTTTTTAAAGTTTTCTTCGCCCCATTTTGTGAAACCTCTTAGCATATTGAACATCCCTTGCTCAAAATTCACAAAATCTTGTGTTGCAGGAGGTAACAGGGCATGTTCAATATCAACAACGATTTCACCAATCAATGAATCTTCATCTACGGGGAATTTTCTAACCGCTTCTTCAACGCCAGACATTGCCAACGCCGCCACTTCAGTGCCTATTTTAGCTTTGATGACCTCGGATTGAATTCCGGTGGCAGCAAAATTAAATCCCTTTTTTTGCAATGCCATAGCGATCGCTACTTTAGCTTCTGCATTCTCTAATGAATCTTTTTTTGTTGCACGATATTGGTCAATGGCAATTTCAATCATATTCTCATAATTTAAATCTTTAAGAGAACTTTCGATTTCTTTCCAGAACTCTGGATTTACAGGTTTGTAAACGGGTAGTTGCCCTTGGCAAGTTAAGCTAATAAAGAAAATAAAAAGAAAGATTTTAATCTTCAAACTCTTCCTCCTGATTATTTTCTTCATTCTTAGAACCGAAAATGTAGGCAAGCCCTACAACGAGTGCGAGATTGTTTCTCGTGCTAGAAAGATAGATGTAATTTCTAAAATCAAATTTTAGGGCAAATGAATCACTGATGAAATAACGCATGATGAGGCCTACGTCGATACATGTTTTTGAGCCGGATGAGAATTGAGCCACGCCCGCACCAGCAACAAAAGATACTTCGGAGTGAATGATAG
>JAWXAT010000029.1 GCA_034439615.1 Oligoflexia bacterium
AAATCGTTCTCAAACAGGAATCAATGTAAGACTTAGTGAGTTATCAAAAGGGTACTACACGATCTCGTTTATCGCATACGATCAGGCACAAAATCAGAGCGCTGCTACAACAACCAGGTTTTGCGTATATGAGTGTCCGCCTCCAGCACCTTATTGTGCAGGTGATGCTCTACCACAAGATGGTTGTGGTGACGATTGCCCAGGGATTCTCATACCCCCAGGCACTGGGTGCCCCACGACAGACACTTACTGTCCAGATGCTGTACCCAATGATGATTGTAATGACTCGTGTCCTGCTAGCACAAGACCAAATGGCACTGGGTGCCCATCACCCTGTGGTGGTAATGATGATTGCAGGAGAAATACTTGCACTGCTTGCCCAACACCAACTCCAACTCCAACACCTAGCGCAGGGTCATCACCTGAAGCGTCTGCATCTCCCGAGGCATCACCTGAAGCGTCTGTGTCGTCATCACCTGATGAATCTCCTTCAGCTGCTGCGACGGCAACCCCAAGTGCGACAGCTTGTGTTGCAACAACATGTATTATTCACACCGACGACCCCCACTATTGCGGTGGATTCTCTGACGATTGTGGTGTGCAATGTGGGACCGGTCAGTGTCTACGTTGAGTAAAAATAATATCTGAATTAATTCTTAGACCCAATCGCCTTTGACTTTTCTATTTTTAAAACCAATGGTTCATCGCGCTCGGTAACAAAATTAAAAACAACACCTGATCGACCGGCTCGCGCAGTTCGACCAACACGATGTAGATAATTTTCAATTTCTCGAGGCAGATGATAATTAATAATGCGACCTACATGCTCAAGATCAAGACCACGAGATGCGAGATCTGTTGAAATCAAAAGATCAACCTTACCTTCGCGAAACGACTTAAGATTATTTCGTCGCTCCATTTTATCCATTTCACCGCGATAAACAGTACACTTATGGCCCATTCCCTCAATGATGAGGGCGAGTTTGTCGCACTGTTCTCTGGTGTTGGTGAAAATAATTGTTCCACCTTTTGCTTTTTCTTTAAGCAAGTTCTCTAAGAGTGGCTCACGCTTACCATCGATTACTTTTCGATTTACGGTTGTGAGGGATTGCGGAACTCTGTGACTCCCGCCACTTCTGATAACCTCAACATCAGAAAATAATTCACTGATAAGCTCTTGAACGGCATCAGAAACAGTTGCTGAAAATAAAGCCATCTGAGGTTTGGTTGTGCAAGCTTCTAATATTTTATGTGCTGCGGATAAAAAACCTTCATCAAGCATTTGATCCGCTTCATCAAAAACTAAAGTTCGTACATCACTTAAATTTAGCCGACGTTGATCTAAAAGTTTAATTGTTCGCCCAGGTGTGACAACTAGAATTTCAAAAGGGCCGCTGATATTTTTCTTAGCCACTTCCATTTTTGTACCACCAAGAATAGTGCGTACACGCAGTCTTGTTGAGTGCGTAAATATCTTAAAAACCTTTGCTACTTGTTCACCCAATTCCCGCGTGGGAACAATTATGAGTGCGCGCGGTTGCCCATCAATTTTTACTGGGTTTTTTTCATTCTCCAACATTTTAAGCATGTGCAAAATGGGCAATGCGTAGGCAAGTGTTTTTCCACTACCCGTTTCAGCGACTCCCACTACCGATTGTTTATCAAGCAGTAATGGAATTGCACGAACCTGAATTTCAGTAGGCACTTTATATTTTTTATCGTTCAAAGTTTGTTGAAGTGAAGGCAACAAATTAAAACTAGCAAAGGAACTCATACAACTCCTAAAACAAATTTACTTCAAGGCACCTGCCAGGTTCAACATTTCTCGCACGCACCACTACACGCTCACCAACGGGGCCTCTTAATTTTTTAACCCGATCCATTTCAGTTAAATGAGTGAATACAGTTCCTGATCCTGTAAGTACGGTACCTCCGTTTTTAAAGCCAATTTTTTTAGGCAATGAAATAGAAGTCGCGAAATCGTCAAGATTGGTAAAAAAACAAGCTGCCTCATTGGAGTTTAAGGGTCTGTCTCTCCATGCACATTCGCCATCATTCATGTTGGCTGCAGCAGTTGTAGCTTTTTTAAAATTCACAATAAATTGTGATGTAACCGATACGGATAGTCCTCCAGCATTTATCAGCTTCATCTCTACACGCATATTTTCTCCTGATTTACAAACCAGATCAAAAAAGGGTTGATCAGCTAAACTTTGTGTAGAATTTAAAAACACTAGAGATACAAGCAATAATACAAATGAATAATAATGTCTCATAATTTCCCCGATTATCGCTTTGAACGTTTAAGTGACACTTGTGATTTAAAACCACCAAAGATCATACGCATTCCATCAAAAGGCCAATCTTTTGGATCAGACATTTTCATGCGTGGGTCTTTCATAACTTTTGCCATTACCTGATCACGATGAGCGCGAGATTTATAAGTGGCCCATGAAAAGAAAACTGTTTCAGTGCTTTTCATTTTAATACTTCGTGGAAACGATGTGATTTTTCCTTTTTTAACATCATCAGCGCCGCATTCAACATACTCAAGTGCACCATGCTCAATCCAAATTTTACCTGCCAACTTAGCTAGCTTGATGTATGCATTGAGTTTTTTCTTGGGAACTGGAACTATAAAGCCATCTACATAAATACCCATATAAATATCTCCTCATATTATAACGAATAAAATCATTTGCGAAGTTAGCCATTAAATGAGGGGCATGCAAGCATGTTTGTATAAAGGTTTAAAATATGTCTTTGTGTAAGTAACGAACACCATCAGTTTCATCTTGAACGACGTCAAAATCGATGCGGCCAATTTCTTGATTCCCCATTGTTTCAACCCGAACACGCCAAAGCCCAGGTTGAAAATTATTTTTCAGTGTTACTGCTCTAAAGCCCTCTTCACGACCACCAAGGACTTGTAATGGTATAGCATCAGAAGGAAGCCAGCCTCGATTTTCATCCCAATAAAGCCAACGTACTTGCAACTTATCTTTGAATCGTGTGGGAGAAAAAATCTGCATATAACAATAAATTGCGTCACCCGGTCTTGCTAAAAAAGTTTGATCACCATGTTGCCAGAACTTCCATTGAGGCCGCGTGTAGGTGAGTTCATAACCAGCTTCAGTTTTCTCTGCACCGTGATAAATGCCCATGTATTTTACTGAAAGTGGAACAGGTGGAATCGCATTTGCAAAATATAACATCACAAAAACAATATGAATGGCTGCAAAGGGTTTAAGTAAATGTGTTTTCAGAAGTAATGGGTTTGCTGCAAGTTTTGGTTTGAGTATGAAATAATAAACAGTGAATGATCCGATTGATAAGAGCACTGCACTTAAAAAAGGAATCACACCAATTGAACCTACAACGATTGGTACAAGTGCAATAAAATACGAAATTGAGCAAAGACTCAAAAACGCAAGGTGAACTTGCGTCTGAGATTTTCCAAAACGCTTAAACTCATTGATGATGAGAAGTGCAACCAAAAGTACAATGAAAAACATTGATGTAAATGCCGAGACACTCTTGAAATAAAATATTGCATAACTATTTAAAAGTGTACCAAGTAGAAAATGTAGGAAAAATTCTCGATACTTCCAAACTTTACTTAACATCGAGGGGATAAGAAATTCACGTGTTTGTGCGATCAATTCAGCACCGATCAAATATGCTGCAATTACGAGATATAAAGCCTGTTGAAATATAACAACCGGCTCATCAATACGATGCAACATCACCATATCGAATAAAAATCCGAGCAGAAATGAGACGCACGGAACCCAGCGCTCATACTTTATGTAGAGCGCATTGATGTAAATCTTAAAGCGCGCGAGATACATGAATTTCCTTTTTAAAAATACTAAATTTGACTTAAAATCAACTTAGCATAAAAGTGTAAGATGTCTTAACAAAACAAGGGGTTTAAATTACTTATGCACCAAGTTATTATTGATGTCCGTGAAAAAGACGAATTTGATTCCGAACATATCGAAAATTCAATTCATGTCCCCCTGTCGAACTTTGAGCGACAAGCGCCCGCACTCTTTAAAACATTTTCTGGAAAATCAGTTTTGTTGATTTGCAGAAGTGGCAAACGCGCAAACATTGCCGCCTCTCAAGCAGCGAGCTTTTGCGAAGGCGTTACACTTGAAGTATTTAACGGTGGAATCACAGAGTGGGCACGGCAAGGCAAACCAACGATCACTTCACAAAAAATATGTCTTCCCATTATGCGTCAAGTGCAATTGGTCGCGGGAAGTCTTGTGCTCACCGGTGTGGTACTCGCATACTTTGTGAACCCTTCGTTTATCTTTCTATCTGGATTTGTCGGTGCAGGATTAATATTTGCAGGAGTAACTGGTTTTTGCGGTATGGCAGAACTTCTAGCACGAATGCCCTGGAACAGATCTCAGTAATTAAGTTTGATTACTCACTCATGAGAAAAATTAAGGGCCGTACATCATCCTCAGGTGTCCATTCCCAATAGCGTAGTAAAATTCGATAAACAAGAAGCCCCGTTTCACCTTCTCCCCATACCAAATAACGAAATGCTTGATTCATGAGGTTCATACGCGTGAGCCCAATATAAACACTAATGGGATTTAATAGCTCACTCACATAGGCGATCGTGTTTGCAATGGCAATTGCTCCTGACACTTCAATCATGACGTCGCCTGTACTCTCTTCTGTGACATTAATTTTTAGCTCTGAGAGAAACTCACTGCGATTATCAGAAAGTACAACATGCACAAAAGCAATTGGCCCTTCGAAACGATAATATTTTCTTAGCTCCAATGCTTTTTTAGCTCGAAGCTCTGGTGTTGTGTCTGCAAGCGGCACAAGGTGCACCTTTTTATTAATGATGCGAGACCAAATCTCAGCAGTGGCTTCATTTTCTAGTGTGATTTTATCAACCCTGGGTTCAAATGCCCGTTGAGATCGACTGAAAGCACCGAAAATTAAAATTGCTAGAATAAAACCACCAGCAATCATGAGGCCTTCAGGTTTTAGAATAACGTTATCTAAAAATGTAAATGCAAATACCAAGGCAACGGCGGCAAAATAAAAACTCCATAATTTCATTTCTCTTTTTTTATTCACAGCATCTTTAGCTTCTCGCCAAAATGCCAATGACACCGCAACTGCGGCTGAAAGCATGAGCGCTAGAACTCCCGTTGCATAGGCACTTCCCTGGGCTTCAACATCGGCATCAAAAAGCCAAGTCACACCGACTGCAACTGCAAAAAGAACGAGAACCAGTGGTCGACGATGGGCAACCCAAAGTGGTGCCATTCCAAATCGAGGTAAATACCGCGGAATAAGATTTAACATTCCAGCCATTGCTGAAGCACCAGCAAACCAAAGTACTAAAATCGTCGAAGCATCGTAAACACTTCCAATAGTACTGCCCAATAACTGATGCGCCAAAAAAGCAAGGGCCCGACCATTTGCGGCTCCACCAGTTTCATATGCTTGATTTGGAATAAGAAGTGTCGTGACAATACTTGATAATAATAACAACACAGACATAAGTAGCGCTGCTGCTACAAGTAGTTTTTGTGTGTTTTTAATTCTACCAGTTTTATCACTGCCAGCAACTAGAGGCATTACAGAAACGCCCGTCTCAAAACCGCTCATTCCAAGAGCAAGCTTTGGAAAAACGAGTACAGATACTAAAATCAACTGCGACCAATCACCCCTTGCACTTACCGCGTTTGTCCAATTCGCAAATACTTCGGGGTGCTGAATGATTTCCCAAACTCCCGCAAAGAGCACAAGAAAATTTAATAATATATACGGAACAGCGATGAGGCGCGCAAGGCCGATGGCTTCAGAAAATCCTTTTAAAAATACAATAGCAAGTAAAGTGATCAACACCATGGTTATGCTGAGTTGAGAGTTACCCAATATTTCATGAAGAAATGGGTTCTCTGCAAGATGCAGTGCCGCATCTGCAGATGAGAGCGTAATTGTAATTATAAAATCAGTTGCCGCAAACCCTAGAAGAACTAAGACAAATATTTTTGAGCGCCAACCATTAAGTAAGTTTTCAAGCATCGCAATTGAGCCCTGACCAGCAAAAGATCTACGAGCTACTTGGGAATATGTGGGCAAGGCACATAACAGTGTCACAGCAATTAAAATCAGTGTAGCGATGGGCGATAAAATTCCCGCGGCAAGAAGTGCCAAGCCCGGCTGATAACCAAGTGTTGAGAAGTAATCAACCCCCGTAAGCCACAAAACTTGATGCCAAGGTTTTGTCTCGGCATGTTCACTACCCTCTATCGCATGTTCTTGGGGATGCAGCCACCGACCAAGAGCTGTTCTTGGTAAAGATGTACGAGCTACTGGAAGTGGTGCAAGTTTTAACATTTCAGATTTCAAATTATTTTTCATATTTGAAGAGCTCCTAATTCGCTAAGTTGGAATTTAAAATGCCTGATAAAGCTTTGTGCAAATGTGGATAAGTAAACTTAAATCCATGAGATTTGAGCTGACTGGAAATTACCTTGGAACTTCCCAAGACCACACTCGACATTTCACCTAGCGCAATACCAAGTGCAATCGCAGGTAGAGTAAGTCGTGCTTTTGTTTTTAACACACCAGCCAAGACTTGAGTGAATTCGCTATTGGTGATCGGTTCTTCTGAAACTCCATTTACAGGGCCAATTATATTTTCATTTTTGAGAATAAAACATATTGCCCCAACAACATCTTCTAAGTGAATCCAACTCATCCATTGTTTACCTGAACCAAGTTTTGCTCCAAGACCGGCTGTAAAGGGTCGCAACATTTGCGTCAATGCCCCACCACCCTCTCCGAAAACAACACCTAAACGAAGAGTAACGACGCGCGTATCTTTACCTTTTGCCCGATTTGATTCAGCTTCCCATTCATTACAAAGATCGGCGAGAAATCCTATACCTTTAACTGAATTTTCGGATAACACTTCATCACCACGGTCACCGTAGAATCCAATTGCAGAAGCTGCCAAAAACAATTTTGGAGCCTGTACTCCCACAGACTTAAAACTATTTACCAAGTTACGAGTGCTTTTAATTCGCGAATCATAAATTTTTTGTTTGCGGGAAAGAGTCCAGCGCCCGCTTGCCACTGATTCACCTGCCAAGTGAATTACAGCATCAATATTTGAGAGGGCCTCTGTAGGTGGCTCACTCAGCGCAAGATCACATTTAAAAATCTGACATTCAACGCCGACTTGTAGAGAGGCACGCTCTGGATCACGACTTAAAAGAACAAGATCATGCCCATCTTTTGACAACTGAATCGCTAATTTGCGACCTATAAAACCTGTGGCACCAGTGAGCAAGATTTTCATAAAGTAAATGTACGGAACTTTCACTACTTTGCAAGTCAGATAAAGCTCAATAGCAGTTAGTTCAGCATTTAATTGGCGACGCCGCCATTATTGAGCTTTGAAGTCGTCGATAGCCGTTGACGAAACATCGTTTTCATATCAATATGCTCCCTTAACATATGCAAAGGATTAAAAAATGAAAGTTTTCACAGAATTTCCAGGATTTATTTTAAGTAAAGCACTTCAAGCAAAAAACACATTAGCAGCTGAGAGTAAAACTCCTGAAGAGATTCAAGCATGCTTGGGCGAGACCTTTAAATTTGAGGGTGAAAAACTAAATCATTTTGTACGCGCACTAGATGTTATTGGCACTGACATTTCAAATCTTAGACGTGTTGTTGTTATGACTCTGAGCGAAGGCGAAAATCCCCCAGCTCGTTCTACTAAGGTTGAAGAACATTATTATGTACTCGATGTTCCCGTTTTGACTGGGTCTAAACCCGGCCAAAAACCTGAGCCAAAAGATCGCAAAGGCGGCAGAGGTGGCAAGGGTTCAGATCGTGGTCCAAAAGAATCACCATGGGGTCTTTCTCCTGAAGAAAAAGCTGCTAAAAAAGCTAAACAAACTGCTAAATAAGAATTTACAATACCTGAGATTAAAATAAAGCCACCACATTGGTGGCTTTTTATTGAGAACTTACACAATGCATGGGCTGGTATGTCACAGGGTTGGGGCGGAAGTTTTGAAAAACTGGAAGATTATTTGCGACAGTTATAAAACCCGCTTACTATGCAAATGTGAATCTGTTTAAAAGTGGTTTTAAAGCAATGCTTCCTATCATTACGGGTGTAATACCGTTTGGTGCCGTGATGGGAACAGTATGCTCAGAAGCAAAACTCAGCCTTTTTCAAGCCGTATCGATGAATGTATTTGTCTTCGCAGGTGCCGCTCAACTAGCAACTGTTGAGCTTATGACAAAACATGCAGCAACCCTTGTAATTGTAGCAACAGGTCTTATTATCAACCTTCGCTTTTTATTATATAGCGCAGCCCTTTCTCCATTAGTTCAAAGATCTTCTTTTTTTATTAAATTTATAAGTGCTTACTTTTTAACAGATCAAAGTTACGCAATCATGATGGCCAATCAACATAAACTTAAGACAAATGAAGATGCCGTACAATTCTATTTAGGCTCATGTGTTTGCATGGCTTTGACTTGGCACCTATCAGTTGTTGCGGGCTTTATTTTCGGAAACTTTGCCCCATCTTCATGGGCATTAGATTATGCCGTACCATTAAGTTTCATAGCTCTTGCGATTCCAACTTTTAAAAATTACAAATACGTAATCACCGCTATTTTTTCTGGTTGTATTGCCCTGCTATTAAACCCAATGCCCTATAAAACCGGCTTAATTGCGACTGCAGCCTTATCTATACTTCTTGCAACCCTACTTACGCAAAAGAAGGGTGTAAAATGATCGAGGCTAGTTACTTTTGGCAAAATATTTTTTTCTTAGCAATCGGCACTCTTGCCATTCGTGGGTCAATCATTGCCCTTTCAGCTCGCGTAAAAATATCTGATCGAGTTAAAGAAATTTTCTCATACATTCCTGCGGCCATTTTACCCGCCTTTGTTACGCCGTCTGTTTTCTTTCATCAAGGCAAAGTGGCTTGGGCTTATGACAAAGAACGCTTTTTGATTTTAATTTTTGCAACTGTGGTTTGTTATTTTTCTCGCAGTACACTGGCAACTGTTGGTTTTGGTTTGGTTGCACTTTATTTCATGACTCAGCTCTAATGGAGTTTGATTATTTAAAATTGAATATGCTAGAATTTGGGCATGATAAATAGAAGCCCTTATCTCGACATCGTCCGCGGAGTAGCCATTCTCATGGTTGTTATCTCCCATACTCCCATTTTTCCTGAGAACCATTCATTTTTATATTTCCCAATGGTTGTTTTGAATCGAATTGGTTGGGCCGGGGTGGATTTATTTTTTGTACTCAGTGGTTTTCTTGTCGGTGGTCTTCTATTTAAAGAATATCAGAAAACTTCAAAAATTCAGGTGAAGAGATTTTTTATTAGACGAGCTTTTAAAGTTTGGCCCGGTTACTTTGCATTTTTGTTAGTCTACTGTACATTTCAAATTCTACGAGGCGACTCAACAGTCTTAACGGCCCTTCTTCCCAATTTCTTTCATGTGCAAAACTACTTTTCTCAAACCAGTCAAGTTGGGTGGCTCTGGAGTCTTGGTGTTGAAGAACACTTCTATCTGATCTTGCCTTTAGCTTTGGGTGTTTTATACAAACTTAAAAAAATGGGTAACTCAAAAGTGAGTGTGACACATCTTTTTCTCTTTGTTGCTATTACTTGTTTGGTTTTAAGAGCTCTAACTTACAGGCTAAACCCAGAGGCAAAAGAATTTACGCTGGTATTTCCAAGTCATCTGCGATTTGACTCACTCTTCGCCGGGGTTTTTCTCTCTTATCTAGTCCATTTTAAAAACCATAGACTTGAAAAACTTAGACCTTTTCAGTTTTATATCTTTTTTGTGAGCGTAGCCTTGGGATTAACTACCTATTTTTATCCCGACAAGGCTCAAATGTTTTTATATCCTTTTGGATTAAGCCTTCTTTATGTGGCTTTCTCTGGAATAGTTTTATTTGCTCATTTTAGAACCACAAATCCAAAGTCAGTAAACTCACGGTGGACACAATGGTTATTTGCACCATTTGTTTTTATAGGTGTAAGGAGTTATGCCATTTATGTTTGGCATGGCTATTTTGCAAAACCCATTGCTAATCGAATCACAGCTACTCTTGGCATATCTGGAAGTATGCTGGGGTGGAAAGGTATTTTGTTTGAATTGATATATCTAGGAACACCCATTTTTTTAGGCGCACTGATGTTTTTGATTATCGAAGAACCTGCATTAAAAATCAGAAACAAATTATTTCCATCTAGTTAACTTATTTCAATTGCTTGAGAAGTGAATCCCACCCTGCTCGTTGAGTTTTTTGTTGGGTTTCAGTTTTCAACCCCTCATGAAGAAGTTCGATCCAAGAGCTACTTTTATCATCTTCAGTGTCAAACAATAGTGTTACTTTGGTTTCACCCATTTTAATGACAATTTTTTTATTAGGAACGCTCTCAATAACATCACCTGTGATTTCACTTTTCGGACTTTTACATATCTCGTAAAGTTTTTCGACAGGTAGTGAGTACTTACGCGCCAATCGAAGTTTTCCGTTACTAATTTCTTCACGCAAATCGTCAAGGCCACCGTTCCATCCACCTTGATGTGCATCCTTATTTTCAAGATCAGTGAAGCCTGTATGTGTGAGGGTAAGTGCGGTTTTACCACCCACATCTTTAAGTATAATCACTACCTTGGTATCAGGTATGGGATTGCTGTCGTAGTCTTGACACCATGTAAACACGATTTTTTGATTTGGTATAATTTCTAAGAACTCACCGTGATTTTTCATATTGTAATTTAAGAATTCGATAGAGTATTTTCCACCAACTTTAAAATCAATTTTAAGCAATTCGGTATCAGCACTGCAGTTTAGAAAAAGACGCCCCTCCCCAATTGCTCTAAAAACTTCAGCAGCATTTTTAGGTATCGTTTTTTCTACTATAAGATCGTGCATTTTATTTTCGTTTGCCATGTGGGGCCTCCAGGTTTTGTGCGAGTAAATCCAATCGTTGATTCCAAAATTTAGTATAAAATTTAATGCATGCTTCGGCTGTTTTGAGTTGCCGTGCATCAAGTGTACAAAAATGTATACGGCCTTCACGTCTTCGAATGAGAAGCTTTGCGTCTTCCAAAATTTTAATGTGTTTAGAAACCGCCGCCAGGGACATCTTAAATGGTTTCGCAAGCTCAGTGATGGTATGCGCTTTTCTGCCCGCCAAAGCCATTATCTGGCGACGCGTGGAATCAGAAAGTGCATAAAAAAGCAGGTCTAGTTGTGCAGCTTGAATGTTAACCATATGGTTAAATATTAAAACGACTCTAATTAATAGTCAACCATTTGGTATTCATTGAAATTTTACAAAAATTCTTACAAGGTAGCTGATTTTAATGCACATGCTAAGTTATTATTAGTTATTAGTAGCGCTAACCAAATTTGTCTTATCAACACCTAAAGGTGCCGTAAACCGTCATCGGATATATTTAAATCAGCTCTATATCGAACAGGCATTCAAATACAGGGTGGAACATTCCTTGCTAAACATTCTCATGCTAAGGTTATTGTTTACTTTTTTTTGGAGCGATCTATATGAACCGAATTGTATCTCTTGTTGTTTTAGCGAGCTTTGTATCAAGCACTACTGTATTGGCTAAAACAAATTATCATCAAGATCAACAGACTTCAACAATGCCTAGTGAGTCAGTTAAAGGCCCCCAGGAATTAACCAAAGCAGAAGCAGATGAATTACTGCGGGCGTTGAAAGAAGAGTTGGCAAAAGGCGAAGAAGCCGAACGAACTGCTTTAAAAGAAAGTTACGATTCTGTAGACAAAATGATGGAAGAATTAAATGCAGATGGCAAAATTCAAATTGATAATCTCATAATTGCCGGCAGTCCAGAGCCCACCTCAAATACTGCTCCTGTAATCGTAATCGGTTTGAAAAAACCCCTTGATGTAGCCTATGCAAAAACAAGTTTTTCTAATGAATTAAAAAAAGAACTGATCCTTAATAGCAAAGTCGCAATCAAACATTCTCTTATGGGTGCTCGTGATGCTATTTTAAATTTATTACCTGAAATCTATTACCAAATTAGTGATAGCTCACAAGCTGTATATGTTTTGGTTAGTGGTGAGGACGACCTTCCTTTTGAACCTAAGTCTTCAATATTCAGACTTGTACTTCAAAATGGAGTGAAAGCTCCCATCGTTTTAGGAAGTGAAGTACTTAGCGTTATTAAGAGCGGCGATCCAAAACAAATTTTTCATTTAATCGGTGGAACCGCAGCTACGATTTTCATACCTGTAAATAAATTAAACTCAGCCCTTAAAACGGCAAAAGTAAGAGCTGCTGCAAAATCTAAAAACCCCACAAATCTGAAAATGGCAAATAATGAAAACACTACAGGACAAGCTGTAGAACAAGTCGCTCAAAAATCTGCTTTACCTTCAACAGAAGTTGAACTTCTCAAAAGAGCAGAGAACATTGCCAAATCACGTGGTGAACTTAAAGCACTTCAAGATCAATCAGCACAACTAGCAAAAGTCGCTCAAGAAAAATCTACCACAGCTGCTACAGCATCTGCTCTGGCTGCAAAAGAAACAGCAGAAGCTGTGAAAGCACAAGCTGTTTTAAAGAATGCACAAAATGCTCACAAAGCAATCGAAAGCAAACTACTCAACGCTGACAAAGAACTTGCTGAATCATTAAATGGTCAATTACTTAAAGCACAGAGTAATTTAAAAAATGCTGAAGCAGTTGCTGTAAAAGAAAGTGCTGAAGCTGCCACACAACAAGCACGCGCCCTTGAAGCTTCAAAGTCCGCAAGTCAAGCTGCTAAAGATCTTGAACTTGTAAAATCATTGCAAGGAAAAGTTGATAAGCTAACTGGTGGCGAAAGCAGCGCAACAACCACAGTTGTAAAGCCAACGGTTGATCCTAAAAAACCACTAGCTCTTAAAAGCTTGCACGGGACTACCCAAGTGAATCCAAAAACAGGTGTTCCTGAAAACTTTAATGTGATTAAGTAAATTTATAAAACAACTAGCCCACCCTTCGTGGTGGGCTTTTTTATTTTCTGATTTATTTCCAGTCTCTTTCTAGCTTCAACCCATTGTCGCGAAAGATAGGGAGACTCTTCACCGATCGAGCTCAATTTTGTTAGCAGTGGAAAAAATGTTGCTGGTCGGCCGCGAAGCCACTCTCCTGACGCAGATTGTGAAATCGAACCAACTTCTTCGTAAGAATGTCGCTCATTACGTATTTTTCCATCAGGAAAACGTTTAGCCAGGTAATTCACAACCTCTGTGACAGCTTCGGCTGGTAAAGCTTGCTTCGTCTTTTCAGCCCATAATAAGATTGCGTTTAAACCGCGCAACACATCATAGAAATAAAAACGAGGAAAGCAGGGTTTCAGCCATTCTTTTTCGTCTTCACGTTCGTTTGCATTGTGTTTTGTCTGTGAACCATGCATGAGTTTACGATCAATGAGAAACTGTGCACCCTTGTTTAGAAAAACCATTTCTTCGGCAGTCCATGGTCTTGGCGTATATAACAAAACCGCTTCAAACGCCGCAATCGTTCCAACCATTGAACTTGGGACTTCATCTTTCACAAGATAGGCATCACTATCACAGTTCAAACCACCATCAGCCATTTGATAACGAAGAAGCCATGGTCGTATCCATGGAAGCTCTTTATCTACATCGAGACCCCATGCGGCTAAAACCTGATAGACATTCCCCAACTGACAATGACATGGATATCCGCGGTAAGGATCAACTCCCGCTGGTAATTCATCAGAATGGATTGGGAAAATCTTCAATGGAATTCTATTAAGTGAAGCAACATATTTTTTAATAATTGTTTCTGGGATTTGTTTTGTCTCTCCCATTTCATGCAAGAGAAGCATATGCCACCACGGAGAATCCCATTTGGGCCAATAGGCATCAGCCTCAACACATTGTTGCGCCTTATCAGAGTTGAGATAATGAACGGATTCTTGGGTTTCTTCTTCGCGTGTAATTCTATCTGCCATAATAATAATTTATATTCTCACAGGAAATCAATCAACGTCTTTCTAAGTAGCTGATTCCTTTCATAAAAAATTTCTATTGACTCGGTACTATACTACCGAGTGTATCCTCTTAGTATGAAGATCGAAAAAGACATGACAATTGGTGTATTGGCGAAGAAATCAGGCGTAACGGTGGAAACTGTGAAGTTCTACGAGAAAGTGGGAGTTCTTCCAAAGCCTCAAAGACCTTCAAGTGGTTTTAGGACTTATCCACTGGATTACGTTTCTCGCATTCTCTTTATAAAAAGAGCTCAAGAACTTGGGTTCACCCTTCGCGAGGTGAAAGAGTTGCTTAAACTTAAGGTCGATAAAAAAGCAACTTGTGGTCATGTTATGAAGAAGGCTGATGAAAAAATTCTAGAAGTAGAAAAGAAAATTAAAGATCTTCAGCAAATGAAAAAATCACTTAAACAAATTCGTGAGTGCTGTGAGGATGGAACACAATCTCTCACAGATTGTCCAATACTTGAATGTTTTGAAACCACAGGAGGTTGTCAATGAGAGCCCATGTATCGTTAAATGTAAAAAAACTTACAGAACTTGGTTTAGTAAAATTAGTTGAAAGTGACACCGAGTGCTGTTTTGCTAGACAGGATAAAGTTTGGGTCAGTGATCCAGATGGAAATTCTTGGGAAATTTTTTATGTTCACGAGCAACTTCCAGTAACTGAAGAAAACAAGAAAGCTTGTTGTGGCTAATATTTTATTTCTTTGTGTCGCAAATTCAACTCGAAGCCAAATGGCCGAACGGTTGGCGGAGTTCACGCACTGATTCAAAGTGCGGGTTCCAAGGCAACTCATGTCAACCCTTTTGCCATTCAGGTTATGAAAGAAATTGGTCTGGATAGCCTTAAAGGGAGGATCATTTATAGAATTGAGAATGATAAAATTCTCATTAGGGTGGTCAAGACCACAGGAACTCATGACATGTGGTCAAAGAAAAAGCCCTTGGATTTCAAGTGCCTTTCGATTAATTCGTTATTTCAAAATGAAGTGTTAGTCGAATAGATCTTGATTAATAAGTAAGAAAATTAGTGGAGCAAATGAACCAAAGAGCAAAGTTGCCACTCCGCAGAAAACGAAAGCTATCATCCGTTTCTTTTTTAGTTTTATTTCTCGATATATAAAAAGCATTACTATGCTTAGTGAGACTCCCAAATCAGAAAAAATTTGATAAGTGTGAATTTCATGAAAAGGTGGAAACACGCTAAGAACGTCAGCCGAGCGGAAAACCAGAAGGCTGACTATAGAATGTGCCATTAATAGGAATATAAGAGTTTTTCTTACCATTTCTAAAGTGCATCACCACATCTCTGTTTTGTCCATCATCCGAATCTATTCCGCTTACTAAATAGCTCGATTTGCGCGAAGGCTTAGTTTGGTCCGAGGGGCATGATCATCAACCAACTCTAAAATATGCACCCCTGAGGTCATCACTGACTTCATCGCACCCAGGAACTCTACTCAAATCGGGACGCTAAACATGGAAGAAGGAAGCAATTCCGACTTCCGTATACGCCCGTGATTCATGGTGGCATCAGACCAGTTCTCATATCTTTCGATAGGGCAATTCTTCTTGACAATTTGTATGTTTTAACTTACATTTGTTCCTGAGATGGAAGGCAAAAGCAGGATCATTGAATATTACGAAGACGAAGAGGGGCAATATCCCGCCTTTGAGTGGCTTGAAAGTCTCAAAGATAAGAGGACCCGCGTTGTTATTAAAGGCCGAATCCGGCGCTTAGAAGAAGGAAACTTTGGCTATACAAGAGGTCTAGGTGACGGAGTAACCGAATTAAAAATTGATTATGGTCCAGGATATCGAGTTTACGTGGGCTTGATGGAGATAAGCTCATTATTATTTTGGTGGTTGGAGATAAGAGCACTCAAACCAAAGATATAAAAGTGGCAAAGACAAGATGGAAAGAATATCGGGAGCGGAAAAATGAAACGAAAAAAAATTAATTTTAAACAGGATTTTTATAAAGAGCTAGAGGACGCTGAGTCAGCGGAAGCTTATCTTAATGACGCCATGAAAAGTAAAGAAGCAAGTACCATCTTGTTAGCCATAAGAGACCTTGCAAAAGTAAGAGGGATCGCCGAAGTAGCTAAGAAAACTGGAATTCAAAGAGAGCACTTATACACGATTCTTTCCGAGCACGGAAATCCTACTCTAGATAGTTTCAATTCCATCATGAATGCCCTTGGCTATGAACTTCAAGTGAGAAAAAAGGCATCGGGTGATTAAAAGGTCTCTTTACGGAGCGAGAAAAGATGGGGCCGCTTGGCTCGATCTGCCCCGCGAAACCAGGCTCCCAATTTTTTGCAACCTAGTGTTATCCGAGTGGTTTATCTTTAACTTTTAAAGCAGCTTCGAATACAGTTGTTTTCTGCTCGAGATTTTCGATTCTCTTTTCGTGGCGATCGATT
>JAWXAT010000030.1 GCA_034439615.1 Oligoflexia bacterium
CTTAGGTGGGATTTGCCCCCCCTAAAACCGGTCAAACTACGTGGGACAGGACAATTCTAGGGAATAAAGAGGCAACTGGTAGACGCGCTGGACTCAAAATCCAGTACCTTCACGGGTGTGGGAGTTCGATTCTCCCCGGAGGCACCAATCGATACAATTGAATGACATTAGAGAAAATCTCCCGCTGCTGTTCTTTGGGCGCTGATTCTAAAAGCTTCAGTGTTCTGGTGGTGGCAAACAAAGTGAAGATCGCAAAAAAGCAGGCATTGGCCGTAGAACTCTCTACGATTTGATTGATCCAAAAAAGGAATTCAATCCAGAGCTTTCAACGATTTCGGCAGTGATTAGAGCTTTAGCTGCTTAAAAAAACATCTATAAACAGCGTTGCGATGATCTATTTATCAATGACACAACTTCTTTTAGGACGAATCGCTCCTCCGGAGAAGCTTTCATGACTTTCCAGACACCCTCCGGAGAAGCTCAAAGCTGATTGAATCTATACAGCTGCATAAAATGTGGTCGTTAAATGAACTTCAGGTGAAATTAACGTGCTCATTAAACGGCCCTTCTTTTGCAGAATATTTGGTGAAAAGGGAGAGATTTTATGAAAATACTTTTGTTCTCATTAGTTTTGGCCATTTCATCGATTGCGCAGGCCTCTGTTATGTACATTCAAAGAGATACATTTAGCTGCTCTGACAGCAAAACCTATCATGTTGCTCGACATTTTTCTGGAGGTTGGGGTCCGGGAAATTGGAAAGTAATAGCATTGTGTAATTTAGGGATCCTGAAGCAGGAAAGTTATAATGGACGTTATCACGACCCAAGAGATTCAAGTCCCGAGGTGGCCAAATGCATCGACGAAGATACAAAAAGCATTAGATCCTGTTATAGCGAATTTAGTGAGTTAAACTCAATGTCAGGTAAAGGCAATTTGCCTCAAATTAGAAACTATAAAAGGGCAGAAGATGTTGCTCCCTCTCGAGGATCGACAAGATAATTTCCACCCTTTACCTAAAGCCCAGAACTTTTGAATTCTCAAAATCCAACTTGGAAAAGATTAAATATTTTTTATTTATAATAACAAACTATACAATAAAAAAAATTTAATGGGTCATTACTCTACGTAGTACGGAAGTATTTACAGGAAATGATGAATGAAATATGAATAATTTCTAAATTAAAATAATTTACACACTATTAAAATAATTTACTCACTTTTTATCTGAGATTTTCTTCATATTCATTGTAATTAATTTTAAAAAACATTACATCAACTCAAGATTAAACTAAGGAGTTGGGATTTTATGTTAAAAAATATTTTTATTATCGTCGTATTCTTTTTTCTTCAGCCAATATTTGCTGCTGATGTTCCAAACCAAATTCATATTGAAATCAAAAATAAAGATTCTGGCTATGTCACTCTTAAACAACGCTATGATTTTGACACTCCCCGAGTAAAATTCAATGAAGGTGAATGGACTGAGGCAAAACTTCATACACGCGGAGAACATTGCGTACGCCCTGCCCGAAAATGCTTAGGATTTAGCACCGACACCCACATAGCTATGCGTGCACCTTATGGGAAAATGATATCAGGAAAGGCATTTATATTAACAAGTCTTACGAGCGACAATGGCTATATCAATACAAAAGTTGGCAGTCTTTTTCTCGAAGAACTAAAACTTTTTCACTCCACCACTCTCTATGTAGAACTTTTTATCAATAAAAAATCTCAAGGTCTCTATTTGCTTATGGAAAACCCCGAGAAAGCGCTAATCAAAGCAACAAATACACCCTTTATTGCAAGAAGAGGCTTCAAACACGTCATTGAAGTAAAATATTATAATAAAAAACAAAAAACCCACACACAAGAAGAGTTTGTTCAAGCATACGAAGAAATTTATTCAAACCTTAAAACTTATAAAGGCGAAGATCTTTATAACTTCTTAAAACAGAAAATGAACATTGATCACTACATGCAATGGCTCGCTTTAAATTACTATTTAAAAAACGGTGATTTTACAGACGAGCTTTTCATCTTTGCAGTTCCAAATCCAGATGGCAGTGATAAAATTTACTTTGATATTGCAGGGTGGGATTTTGAAGATCTCTTTTTAAGTTCTCATTTAAGTATTCAAAACATCTGGAATAGCGAACTGATTAAATCATCTTTAGTATATTCCGTTGAAGATTCCATCGATAAAAAGATAGCTAAAGACGATGTTCTAAATCAGAAATTCAGAAATATTCTTTTCAACCTTTTAACCACTGAAATTACTGATAATTCAACCGTCGTAAATTATAAAATGGTACGGGAAGAAATCAGCCCCTATTTGGATGTACAAAGAATTTTGGACGCATCAGTTTTGGATAAGCCCAAAGTAGGCGTATACACAAAGAATTACATTTTAGATCTTATTGATCAAAGAATTCGTGAACTCTCAAAACGTAGAGTTAAAACACTTAAAAAGTTAGAGTATTACTCGCACAAATAAAAAATTTTAATAGGGATCAATTAAACCCATAGGCATAACTCCCCTTTTTTCTTTTTTATCTGCGGAGGTTTGTACCTGGCTTTTCAACACAAACTGTTACATGGTTATTTTCAATTTGAATCGCTTGTGCGACATAACCACTTGTTGAGCAAAGCTTAGTGAGTTTGTTTAAAAATAAATTATCATATAAAATCCGAGAAGAAATTCCCGAAGCATTTAATGTACGTTGACTATCAATCTTCCCATTTAATTCACTACTAATCATATGATCGGGAGTTGATATACCTCTATAATGTTGTTTTCGATCTTCAAAATTTATTTCAAAATTGCCAGTTATTGCATTGGAACAATTGTATCGAAGTATATGTATTGATTTCCAATCTGTAGCACCATCGTCCCATCCTTGTTGATCGTAATCTTGAATAGATAAATCATTAAGTTTACAAGAAAAAGTTTCAATCACTGGAGAACCATTTTCATGGCTAAATCCAGTATGATTAATGGTGAGCTTAATAGCAAAAAGTTTAACATCTGAGGCTTGTACTTTGAAACTAAGTACACACAAAACTGAAACAATCAAAAGCCGAAACATAAACAACTCCTTGGTAAATATTGTTAGTTCTGATCTCTTTGTGAGGATTTACTTCGTGGATGATAAAAATTTAAAATTGCATTTCTATCTTCACTACTTAATCCATCACCTTGGCCGATAACATCATTAAACTCAGCATACTCAGGCCTAACTTTCATGGTATGTAAGCCGTATTTTTTTGCACCTGACCAAATTGAATAATGCATAATTGATAGAAAGTCATAAGTTGGTTTTTCAAATTTTACAAGCATAGTATCAAACTGCGAACTCATTTCAGGATCTATATTTGACTCAATCATATCAATGTATTGTGTACGTTCTTGTCTCTGGTGCTCATGAATAAAGCCAAAAGCATGACCAAGTTCATGCAAAACGGTCCTGTGGCTAAAACAATAGCCACCAGGTGCCAAATTCATTCGATGAGCAACACCTGGTTCACCTGCGCCTAGATAAGACCAACAGCCCCCCAAACGTTTTGAAACGATTAGATAACTAAGGTTTGATTGCACAAGTCCTGACATATTGTCTGTATAATCTATGCAGCTCACGGTTCCCATCTGGGCCCACTCTGCACAGGCACTAAAAAATATTTTCTTTTCATCTACAGTGACATCTTCTTCAAAAACTACAGGTATTATTCCATTAGGCCATTTGCGTATTGAAACTGAATAAGTATGAAGCATGCTATTGCTTAGGACAGAGGGTATGGCGGCTTGAGTTTTTAATATGTCAGAAATAGACATTTCTTCTAATGTTACAACCATATCACCATTGATGACTTGATTGCTTTGCAAGCTAATACCCGTAGCATCAATTGCACTTAAGACTTCAGATCCCGAACTAACAGATGAAATAATTAAAGCTAGAATTAAAAAGTAATTAGCCATCGTTTTCATATGCACCATCCCATAAACAGGGGAAGACGAAAATTGTTTATGAACCGCAAGTACAACTGTCGATTGGAAGTGTAATTATAGATTCATTTGAAGATGTTTCAGCGCGAAACTTTGCACGATAAGAATACGTATTTCCAGCTGAGACAGCATAATCGGTGTAATCTCTTTGATCAGATGTAAAGTCACTGCCTGTATTATTCGAATTCGGTGCTACCCAGCCCCAAAATTTATTTGGATCATTTAGATCTGAATCACCTTTTTGCAAACTATTTGAATTGGCATCTGAATATGAACACCAGGTGAGATACACACGTGGATTCGCGACGCCGCCTTCACAGCGTGATTTCAAACAACCTTGAGGATCTGGATTGTAACCAGGGCAATGTGTAGGTTCGAGCCCCCCAGTTGGTTTTGGAACTTGTGTGAATTCTGCAGGAGCACAGTTAATAACCGAAGTTACTGCCGTTAATGCCAGTGCAACAAATAATGTCTTTAAGTATGTCGTCTTCATAGTGCTCAGAAAAATTCCTTTCGCTGCACACTACTAAAGCATAGAGCATGCCGCAAACTAGGGGCGCCAGATGTTATTATATTTGAGATGCCTTGTGCTTTCAGAGGAGCTTTTGGTAAGTGTTTAACCACTTATTAACGACACCACTTAATAATGGCCTGTTTTTATATATTTAGATGATTATGAAAAAATCTTAAGGTGTGCCGCTTTTGGGCGCGAAAAAAGCCGCTCTTAGGATCAAAGAGCGGCAGTAATGCTAAATTTTAATTTTAAACCTTAGTGAGAACGCGAGACCACTGAACAATTTGAGCTTTTACTGTATCAGCGACTTCGTTGAATTGAACGCCGTATCGTTTTTCTTGTTCGCTCCAAACGATATGTCCTTGAACATCAATTTTTGTTTTTCCATCGGGGCTCGCAATAGACATAGTGACAACACTTCCCTGCTTGAGCATCGCATCGGCATTGATCTCAGAACCACCGACAGAGATAGTTTTGATTGCGCCTACAAGTTCTTTGTCGCCAAGTTTAAGTGTGACAGAACTATTAATTGCGTAGCGGTCAAAGCGTCGACGATTACTTGCTTTTTCAGGTGTTCTCAAAGCAGAAATTAGAACTAATGGTAACAGTAACATCGCTAAAGTTATAACAACTTGCTTAACGCGATCTTGTGGGCCGATATTTTTATCAACAATGTTTTTTCCCACTACTGAAACTAAACCACAACCGCCACCACGACTTGCAATAGAACTTGCAAGACCGCGATCAGCAGGATTTACAGTAAGCATAAAATTTGGTTTGTACGAACTCACTGCAGTGTTTTTTGCTGCATTTACCGCATTATAAACATTTAAGCGTCCGGATGTTTGCACATAAGGAGCAAGATTACTTTTTGGATCAACAGTCGCCAAAACAAGACTCTTTACTTGAAAGCAATTCATTACAGGAGATTCCACACGCATCATGCCAGCTACACCTGCAACAAATGGCGCTGCCATGCTGGTACCTGATAAGTACGCAAATAAATTACCAGGATATGTACTTAAAATACCAACTCCAGGTGAACTTAAATGAACTAATTTTGTTCCAAAGTTACTAAAGTTAGCGCGTGTATCATTATCATCAGAAGCGGCAACTGACACTACGTTTGGAATTTCATAACTTGCAGGATACGTTGGAGCTGAATCGTTATTGTTATTTGCATTTCCAGCAGCAACAACAAATACGACATCTTTATAGTACGAATAAGTTATAGCCTCGGCGAGTGCAATACTATATCCACCGCCGCCCCATGAATTATTCATCACCCGCGCACCATTATTAGCTGCGTAGTAAATTGCTTTAATAGCATCAGCTGTTGTGCCTGAACCCGTGCTATCTAAAAATTTCAATGGCATGATTTGAATTTTTGTCGCTGATGCAGGTATTGTAAATATATTTTCACTTACACCAAGTACAATGCCAGCTACGTGTGTACCGTGACCTTCATCATCATAGGGATTGTTATTGTTGTAAGCAAAGTTCCATCCACGAATATCATCTACAAAACCATTACGATCGTCATCAACACCACCCACACCGTTTACTTCAGCAGTATTTGACCAAATCGCATTCGTAAATGAAGTGTGAGTATAATCAACCCCCGTATCGATAACGGCTACAATTGAAGATTGAGTTCCTGTAATTATGGGCCACGTTGGAGTTGCTTGTATGGCAGCGGATGTCATACCAAAACTGAATCCAATAAACGAAAGTACTTGTGCTAGCGAGTAAGCTGAACTTGCAGGAGCGTCTTCTTCAAACTTATCTACAATGTAGTTTGGCTCTGCGTATTCTACTTCTTCGAGTGCTGAAATTTCTTGAATGCTTTGCTCTACTGTTTTGCCTGGATCATCAATTTTCATATGATGCATGTTTATATTGTCCCACGACTCAAGGGCGCGCATGCGATGCTGACGATTGACTTTGTTTTTAAAATCACTTTGAAATTTCATTGAGAGAGGTTTTGCACTTTGCGCCGAGCCGTATGAACTACGATTTGGATCTTTTAATTTAACGATGATTTCAGATGCACGATAGCGCGTAGGTTTATTGGGCTGAGATAAAGCCTCAGATGAACCTAGAAAACATATAATAATACTGAAAACCAACGTACGCGAAAGTATAGCTTCCCCCCCAGGATCACTTCCCTTAGGGGTTACTAAAGCAAGGGCAAAGCCAAGCACATCAAACTTAGTTTAAGTTAATATAATCAGATATTTAACATGTTTTTAAATTGTTAATCAGGTGTTTTAGATTGACCAAATTATAGTCAAAAAACAATTTTGATTTAATATTCAATAATCAAATCAATGCCTTATCAAAACTGTGAAACAAGCTAACATGCCTTAGGGTTTGACAGTTTAAATAGCTTTAACTCTTCAAGAATTCGACTCGCTTTAAGGAGCTTGTGCATCCTCGGCAAAGATCTGAGGGTTAGGCTTAATCTTAGCTTTTTCCACAAGCTTCGAAGTCCAAGCCGTGTACACGTTTCGACCAAGATCTTTAGAATTTCCACCCATCATAGGGGGTTCTGCGACTGGCAAAGCTTTGCTATCTACATTTTTGTAGCGCAAAACATACACAGCACTTCCCACTTGAATAAGTTTTGGAAACACAGGTTTTTGAGGAGTTAATGAAAAAGCAGCGTTCACTACCTCGTCATACTCACCGATTTTTGGGATTCGATCATCGCTAAATGAAAATGTACCAGTTTGTTCCCATTTAACTCCCTTAGTTATACTCTCTAATTCTTTAAGTGCACCGTTAGGGTCGTTTGCAATTTTCTTATCTGCATCTGCTAATGCTTTTTCTATTTTCTTTTGTGCTACAAGTTTTTTAGCAATAGTGACTCGTGCGACATCAAATGGAGTGCTTTCGGCTGCTTTTTTACCTTCAACTTTAATGAAGTGATAACCAAAGTTAGTTTGAACAGGTTCAGAGATTTTTCCGATTGGTGATTCAAATGCCACTTTCTCAAACTCTGGAACCATCCGACCTTTATCAAACCAATCTAAGTCTCCACCTTTGTTTTTTGAGCCTGGATCATCGCTGTATTTTTTCGCAAGGCTTTCAAATGAAGATTTGTTGAGTTCTTCTTTAATTTTTGCGATCTTTTCTAAAGCTTGGGTTTGGGCCACCTTATTACCGCGATCAGCTTTTACTAATATATGACGAGCTCGTATTTGTTCAGGATGCGAGAACTCAGATTTATGAAGATCAAAATATTCTTTTAACTGATTTTGATTTTCCGCATCTTTAACGAAACTCTCAACCTCAGCATCAGTTGCAGAAACATTACCTGCCAATTGCTCTTTTTCTAATCGCAAAAATTCTAAATTCATCTTTTGCGCACTCAACGTTTTTTCTTTATCCAGCTCCGATTGACTTGGATTTAATGACTTTTCAAAGAGCCTACGTGTTTTTTCAATCAATGCTTCTTTACGAAGGTTATCTTCGAATTGAGAAGCTGACATACGGTAGTATTTCAAAAGTGAATCATAATTTTCTCTAGAAAATCTGCCATCTTTTTGAAGCATAGGAATTTCAGTAATAGATCTTCGGACTTCAGCATCTGTGACTTGAAGCCCAATTTTATGAGCTTGCTGTGTTACCAACTCACTATTGATAAGTTGTCGTAAGGCAGCTTCTTTCACACGATATTGGCGCTGAGCATTTTCATCGAAATTGCCTTGCATCATTTGCGAATAGAAATCGATCATACGCTGCAACGCATTGCGATATTCGGCGACCGTGATGGTTTTACCATTAACGACCGCAGCCGCTCCACCTACCCCATCATTATCTGATTTTTCAAAACCCCAGATGATAAAAACGGCAATGATTGGCCAAAAGACCAAGTGAATAACAAAACTTTTTGTATGCTTTCGCCAAAAGCCAATCATAAAACCTCCAAGCAGGGTCAATTGATGGCTGCATTTCACTTCACAACGACCGGAATATCAAGGCAAATTTAATGGTAGCTGAGATGAGAGTTTGTTATATATTAGGGTACATCATTGATTTAGGGCGTGGAGAAGAGATTCAATGTTCGGATTCTTTGAGTTAGATTTAAAAAAACTGCTTTTAGTTATACTTATTCTAGCTCTTCCTCTGATTTCAGTAAATCTTGAAAGACGAGATTCAGATACCGGCCCCAGGTGGTATGAACAGCCCGTTTTATGGATTGTTCACCCCACTCAAGAATTTTTTTCTAAGTTTGCGTTGGGCGTGTCACATACTACAAGTCATTATTTAAATCTCGTAAACATCAAAACTGAAAATCGCGTTTCAAAAGAAGAAGTTCTTAAACTCAAACAAGATCTCGCACAAGTTGTAGAGGTAAAGCTTGAGAACTCTCGATTAAAACAACAACTCCAATTCCAAGAAGAATCCCCCAATAACCTCTTAGGGGCACAGGTCATTGGCGTTGATCTTTGGGGAGAATACAGCTCCCTTAATATTAATAAAGGCTCAGATCACGGAATAATAAAAGGCATGGCCGTCATCACCAGAGAAGGTGCTGTGGGTTATATACTTAATAGCAGCGCAAAATATGCTACCGTATTGGCCCTTACAGATCAAAATGCCGTAATTGATGTACTCGTACAGCGTACGCGAGCTCGTGGGATTTCAGAGGGAATTGGTCGAGATCTTTGTCGCATTAAATACCTTCAGAGAACAGACGATGTTCAAATTGGTGATCTCGTCATTACAAGTGGTTTTGATGGGATATTTCCAAAAGGATTTCCTGTAGGCCTTGTTACAAAAGTGAGTAAGAAAAATTATGGTGTTACTCAAAACGTTGAGATGCGCCCAGTTGTAGATACAAACCGACTTGAAGAAGTATTCATCGTCATTGCTCCTGATATACGCGAATCAAAATTAACACCTACTGATACCGATGCTGATAAATTAGCTGAAAAGCCATCTGATAAACCGGTAGAAAAAACTATTGATAAAGTCCCAGTAAAGGCCAAGCCAACTCAATGAATCGAACATCATGGGTAATAACTAATTTCACATTATTTCTACTACTCGTGTTGATGGCAGCTTCTGTGCAAAGTAGCCTTTTACATTGGCTCATCGGTTGGCGCGCGACTATTCAAGTTGTCATTGTGATTTTTACTTACATCTGTCTTTACAGAAGTCCAACTGAAGCACTGTTATTTTCTATTGTGGCATTTTTCAGCATTGGGCTGATGTCAAACATGCTGCAAAGTGTGAGTGTATTTTCTGCGATTTGCATGTTTTTAGCATTAAGAACTGTTCGAACCAGAATTTATTCTTCAAGCCCCGTGCATTTCACATGGACTGCCCTTGGAGCAATCTTTGGCTTTCACTTGATCAGTTGGTTGACTGCAGAAATTTTTGAAACAAATCCACCCCATGCACATGTTCTTGATTGGGTGCTTGAGGTTTTAATTACTTCACTTTTTGTCAGACTCCTGTATGTGATTTTCATTTGGCTTGATCGACAAACAAAACGACTCACAATCATTGAGCTAAATTCATGACGCCACCAAATGACTGGATAGAAAATAGCGAAGATGTAAAAGAATACCAAGAGAGGTATCCGTTTGTGTATGGTGCAATCATCGTCACATTCATCATCTTAATAGGAAGGTTGTGGTATCTTCAAATAATCAGAGGCAGTGAACTCAAAAGATTTAGTGAAAAAAATCAAATTAAAGAACAAAAAATTCAAGCACCTCGCGGAATGTTATTAGATCGTGATGGCCAAATTTTGGTTGATAATCTTCCAACATTCAATGTGACATTGACACCGCAGTATCTCATTTCGCTTGATAAAACTTCTCAAGAACTTTCGGTAATTTTAAAAATCAAAAAAGAAGGCATCATTGATAAAGTAAAATCCAGCAGAAAACAAAATGGTATTTTTAAACCCGTTGCTATTAAAGAAAACGTAAGTCGTGATGAAGTTGCCATGGTTGAACGCCTCAAGTTTGATACCCCAGGTCTCAAAGTCGTTATGGGAATTAAGCGTAACTATCTTTTGAGTGATAATGGCGCTCAAATTTTCGGATATACGGGTGAGATCAGTAAAGAAGAACTCCCTGTACTTAACGCATCTCGTACACCCGATAACAAACTTAGATCAGGGGATGTGATTGGAAAATCAGGATTAGAAAAACGGTGGGATGCTGAAATTCGCGGCGTTGATGGAGAACGGTTTGTTTCTGTTGATGCGAGAGAACGAGAAGTTGCGGTAGGTCGAGATTTAATATTAACAGGATATCCAGAAAGTACGGATTCTATTCCTGGAAGAAATCTTGTTCTCACTATCGATAAAGATTTACAAGCCACAGCCTATGAATCAATGAAACGTAACAAACAAATTGGAAGTGTTGTAGCTATTGATCCCAACACGGGTGAAATACTATCTCTCCTGAATGCTCCGTCTTTTGATCCAAATCATTTTTCTACGGGTATCCCCCCAGATATTTGGGCCCAACTTGTAAATGATCCGTTTAAGCCTTTAAGAAATAAGGTTATCCAAGATCACTTTCCTCCTGGGAGTACTTTTAAAGCGATTGTCGCTTTAGCGGCACTTCAAGAAAAAGTAATTACTATTAATTCGTCATATCACTGTGGCGGATTTATGAAGTTTGGACGCAGAGATTATCACTGCTGGAAAAAACATGGTCATGGGCGCGTTAATGTTTTTCAAGCTCTTGAAAGCTCATGTGACGTATTTTTCTATCATGTGGGACTTCAACTTGGGATTGATCGCATTGCAAAGTATGCACGAAAATTAGGCATGGGCACTCGCACTGGAATATTACTAGATAACGAACGCTCTGGTCTTGTACCAGATACTGATTGGAAGAAAAAAACTTTAGGCGAAGAATGGCAACCTGGCGAGAATCTTTCAAATGCAATCGGCCAAGGATTTATGCTGCTCACCCCACTACAGATGGTCACCATATATTCTGCTATTGGCCTAGACGGATTAGTAAACAGACCTTACATCATTAAAAAAATTCAAGACATTGATGGCAATTCCAGACAAGAATTTGGATCCAAAACAATTCGCAATGTTCAAAGCACTGAAGATGGCAACGACGCTGTAATTAGTCTAGAAAATTTTGAAATTGTAAAAACTGGTTTGAGTAGAGTTTTTCAGGGAGATCACGGTACAGCACAAGCGTTTAAGATCCCAGGGTTAGAGATCGCAGGTAAAACAGGAACAGTGCAGTTGTTTACATTTACCAAAGAACAAGTATTTGCAAAATGTGAAGCAAGAGAACTAAAACAACGAAACAACGGTTGGCTTGTTGCTTTTGCTCCAAAAGACAAACCCAAGTTTGCCGTTGCAGTACATGTTGAACATGGATGTCATGGCACAACAGCAGGGCCCATCGTTAAAGACATGATGCTCGCCTATTTTAGAAAATATGCCCCTGAATATTTAAAAACTTATGATGAGAAAATGAAAAAAGCAGGCAAAATCGTAGTTCCCGCGAAAGAGGCTCAATAATGGCGTTACAAGTTCAAGAAAGAACAACAATAAGAAAAGTAGATTACAATCTTGCACTTGTGATTTTAGCCCTTAATCTTATAGGCCTTATAAATCTTTACTCAGCCACACACGGGCCAAATACTCGAGGTGGGGGTTCAAATTTATTTTGGGCGCAGTTAATGTATTTAGGAGCTGCTTGGATCATCTATGCTGCAATTACCTTTATTGATTATAGAATATTCTTACAACTTGCTTATCCGCTTTACGGTATTAATTTATGTCTATTAGTTTTAGTTTTTATTATCGGCCATACAGTCCTTGGCGGACAGCGCTGGATTGATCTTGGCCCCGTTCATTATCAGCCGTCAGAAACCATGAAGCCCATTATGGTTTTTGTTATAGCAAGATATTTCCATACACACGCACGGCCCGAAGGGCATACCCTTAAGGAATTAATAGTCCCAGCGACACTTGTGATGATCCCAGCACTTCTTGTGATCAAACAACCTGATTTGGGAACAGGGATGCTTTTAATGGGAATTATTTTTACGATGTTCGTATTTGTAAAAGTGCAAAAACGGGTATTACTCGTCGCGGGACTGATACTTTGCATAGCACTGCCTTTAGCTTGGAAATATTCACTCAAGGAATATCAGAAAAATAGGGTCCTCACATTTATCGAACCTAATCGTGACCCACGTGGAGCTGGATATAATAGCATTCAATCAAAAATTGCAGTTGGATCAGGCAAAGTCATTGGCAAAGGATTTAGAAAGGGCACTCAAAGTCAGCTTGAATTTTTACCCGAAAGACACACTGATTTTATCTTTAGTGTACTCTCTGAAGAACACGGTTTTGTAGGAAGCATCACAACACTTGGATTATTTAGCCTGCTTTTTTTAATGGGAGTTAGGATTGCAAGCCAAGCGAAAGACAAATTCGGAGTACTCTTAGTCATAGGCCTGATGGCCGTTTTATTTTGGCATGTATTTATAAACGTGGGGATGACCACAGGTCTACTCCCCATTGTTGGTATTCCGCTTCCACTCATTAGCTACGGTGGATCAAGTCTTCTCACCATCATGGTTTGCTTAGGAATAGTATCGAGTGTTTCTTTACGAAGATTTCTTTTTTAGAGCGCTTTTTGAACAAGTGAAACAACTTGAGCTTTGGGAATATTTCCTAAAGATTGATCAATCTGTTGACCAGCTTTAAACAAGATCAAAGTCGGGATACTACGAACGCCAAATTGAGTAGGCACCTCAGGGTTTTCGTCGATGTTTATTTTCACAACTTTGATTTGATCTTTATATTGCGCAGCTACGTCTTCCAAAGTTGGAGCAAGTGCACGACATGGTGCGCACCATTCAGCCCAAAAATCGACAAGTACTGGCACATTTGACTTTAATACTTCAGACTCGAAAGTGGCGTCTGTTACTACAGTTGTATTGGCTCCCATAAATTCCTCACTCAATTTAAAACGTTAAACTCGAAAACTAGCTGCATAATTAGATTATGCACTTAATGTAGTCACGATAAGCCACTTTGGCAAGGGGGCAATCTTGACATCATATAGGTCCACAAGGGAGTATTAAGGAGGAGGTAAAAGCATCTTTGGATAAATCGGAAATACGCGTTTTCATTGTAGAAGATGATATCACCTTGGGTAAAGCTCTGGTCGAAATGGTCAAGAAACTTGGGTACCAGCCTGTTTTATGCCCCAACCCTACTGAAGCTCAAAATCAATACCGCATTCAAGGCGCACATCTTATCATCGTGGATTGTCTTTTACCTAAAATGCCAGGTGTAGATTTGGCAGTAAAATTAAGATCTGACGGCGCAAAAGAAACCCCCATTATTCTTATGAGTGGAATTTACAAAGATAAGGGTTTTATCAAAGATTCTGTTTTAAAAACGGGGGCTATCGCATTTTTTACTAAACCATTTAATATTGAAGAATTATCAGCGCTCATTAATACAACTCTTGAAAAATTTGCGAATAAGCAAGAATCACCACTTGAAAGTTTGATGACGGGCTCATTTAGCCCGGCAGAAAGAACAGCACTTATTTCACAACTAGGAATCATAGATGCTTTTGATATTCCTTGGATATGCAGCCTGATGATGATTCAAGGAATTAAAGTCACTTTACAGTTTCAAAATGAAAAAGAGAAAGCGTCTATTTCTTTTAACCAAGGCAAAATTGTTCAAATAGAAATGCAAAATCCTGAATCATACTTTGGAGCTTTGCTTATCGAAGGGGAATATCTCACATCTGAACAATTAGATGCGGCTTTAAAATTACAATCGCCAAAGCGAGTTGGCGAGCGCCTTGTAGATTTAAATCTACTATCACCGCATGTTATTAATTTAATTAATGCAGAACAAACTGCAATTAGACTTTCTAAAATAATCAAAGACACCTCTTATAAAATTAGTGTTAGTGATAAAACCTCAGAGGCAAGCCCAGCAAGTCTTGATGTTGAAGGTCTCTCTTCGTTTTTAATCGATTGGATCAACAGTAAGATTCAAGTTTCTTGGCTTGAACAACGCTATCTTCAATGGATCAACTCTCCCACTGTGCGTAGTCAAACCAGTTCACCACATCGGCGTATTTGGAATTTACCTCCTTTGAAAAACGTTCCAGCCATGATTAGCCAATTTGATAAAGGCGCTTCACTGGGTCAGGTTTTGGCCCAAGCTCAGTACAAAGAAGATCTTATTTATCAAGTATTTCACTTACTCATTTTGATTGATCACATAAGACTCAAACGTGAAGTCAGAGCCATCGATGAAACAGCTCAACTTGCACGTTTGCAAAAACTTTATAATGAAATGCAAAATCAAGATTTTTTTGCAACCCTTGGTGTAAATAGAAATGCTAAAGCCACAGATATTAAAAAAACTTACCACGAATTAGCCAAAATATTTCACCCTGATAAATTATCTGGAAGTGCAAGTCCTCAACTCAAAGATCTTGCGCAAAAAGTATTTGGTCAAATGACTAAGGCTTACGACATACTTTCAAATGAGCAAAAAAAGGCTGTTCATGTAAAAGAAATTGAAATGGGTCGAGCCGAAACTATTCTTCAAGCAGAAGCTTTACTTGAAGAGGGTAAAACACTTCTAAAATCAGGCCTAGCTACAAAGGCGCAAGAAAGATTTGAAGAAGCCATCAGACTCAGACCTCCTACGAGTGAACTACTTATTCATTTGGCATGGGCGAAAATAATGAGCATGATCAATCAGCCAAATAACGAAGAACAGCTCATGTACGTTGAAAACACCCTTAATAAAATTCCACCCGAAGATAGACACAATTTTACTTATTATTTCGTAAAAGGGCTTTTTCAGCACATCATGGGTGAAGATGGAGCTGCAAAGAAAAACGTTTTACATGCACTTTCACTAAATCCTAAATTTACAGAAGCAGAGCGCGTTTTACGCTTTATTGAAATAAAGAAAAACAATGAAAAGGTTGATCTTCTCAGTGGTGACATCACATCAGTTGTCGGAAATTTCTTTAAGAAAAAATAATTATTTTTTAAATAATTTTAAAACAAAGTTTTTTCGCTCTTGCTCAAGCAGAGTGAGATCTGTGCTTTTTTCATACTGACGTATGCTTGACAACTCTTCTTGAACTTTATTGTGAGGGAATCCATTAAGATTGGAGGTTGGAGCTTCTTTTAAAAACTGGGCGTATTTTTGCACTCGTAGCTGATCTGATTCAGGATGCAAAGTATGATTACTTTCTGATGTCGATACGTGTTTTTCTTTTTTACCTGTGATGTGTTGCAAATTATCTGCACTTGAATCTTTGCTTATTGAAAGTTTATCAAACTTTACCATTATGGCAGCAAGATCAACCTCCAAAAGTTGACTTACAGATGTAATAATCGTTCTTGGATTTAATGGCGTTTCAACTGCGGCATCAGCGATAAAGGCATCCAGCAGATCAGGATTTTGTAATTTATTTCGAGGAAATAGGAGTAAAAGTTTTGAGTGATTTCCTTTTTTCTTAACTTTTTTACCAACGCGGACACCATTTATTTTATGCCCATCTCCTGTGGCAACTACAAGATCTGGTGAGATGGCGAGCATGCGTTCAGCAAGTGTTACTTCGTTGCGAATAGACTCAACTTCGAATCCTACTTTTTTGAGTAATGTTTCAAGAAACAATAATTCATTATAATCTTCTATAACCAATAAAATGCGTTTCATATTACCCTCCCAATTATTATAATGGAGATCAACTCTATCTAGCCATAGCTTTGTACACAATTGTTGACGCATCTCTATATTAAGTTAGGATAGAACCCATGTTAGTAAGTGGGTTCACCGTCATTCGAAATGCCCAAATTATGGGTTATCCTATTGTCCAGTCCATACGCTCCATCTTGCCACTGGTTGATGAGTTCGTAATTGGCCTTGGTCAAAGTGATGATAAAACCCGTGAGTTACTTAATCAAATCAATGATCCTAAAATTAAAATTTTTGATTCAATCTGGGATACTTCAAAAACAGTTGGCGGTTTAATATTAAGTGAAAAAACCAATGAAGCCTTAGATAAATGCCTTGGAGATTGGTGTTTTTATCTTCAGGCAGACGAAGTAATTCATGAACTAGATTTCGCAACTATTTATAAATCATTAGAAAAATATCGTAACGACGCTAAAGTTGAAGGCCTACTTTTCAAATACCTCCACTTCTACGGTTCTTACGGAGTCGTAGCCCAAGCGCGCAATTGGTACCGCAATGAAGTCCGTATCGTAAGACGAAGCGCAGGTGCTCGTAGTTTTGGCGATGCGCAGGGCTTTAAGGTCAATAACCGCAAGCCTTTGGTCAAGTCATGTGGCGGCACTGTTTATCATTATGGATGGGTAAAAAAACCTGAAGCAATGGGCCAAAAGAACAAACATATGTTTCGCTGGTGGCATGGGAATAAATACGATGACGCATTCAATAATTTTGCGTATAAGAGTGGCTACGGACTAAGATATTTCAAAGGTGCACATCCTGCCGTTATGAAAGAACTTGTGGCCGCTCAAGATTGGCAATTTAACCTTAAAAAAGGTGTGGCCCACTGGAATATGAAAGACTATAAGAATTTTTTCAGCGATGTGGTTGAGAAAATCACAGGTCATCGATTCGGTGAGCATAAAAATTATATATTGATCAAACAATAAAGGAGTCTTGTTAAATGGAAATCGCAGACAGACAGTTTTCACTCACAACTAAACGCGGAACAGTAAAAATTGGAAAAGGCCATGAAATAGCCCTGATCGCTGGCCCCTGCGTTGTGGAATCAGAAGAACTGATCATGGATGTGGCTAAAAAACTTGTCGATATCGCAGATCGTTTAGGGATCGGACTTATCTTTAAAAGCAGTTATGAAAAAGACAATCGCGGCTCTGAAAAAAATTGGCGAGGACCTGGCGCTGAAGATGGTCTCAAGATACTTAAAAAAGTACGAGACACTTATGGCATTCCCGTTTTAAGTGATATTCACCGTCAAGAAGATGTTCAACTGGCTGCAGAGTATTTAGATGTTTTGCAAATACCAGCTTATCTTTGTCAGCAAACAAGTTTGGTTTTAGCCTGCGGTGAAACCGGTAAAGCCGTAAACGTCAAAAAAGGACAATTCTTAGCTCCTGAAAATATGAAAAGCCCGCTAGGCAAACTTCGCAGCGTTGGTGCAAAAAATGTTTTGCTTACAGAGCGAGGTGCTAGTTTTGGTTACAACAGATTAGTTCATGATGTTCGTTGTATTCCAATTATGCAAAATCTTGGTGCACCAGTAGTAATGGATTCCACACATATTATTCGCATTTACGGAATTTCATCTGCTGATCCAAAAGGTGGTGAGCCTGAGTTTGTTCCACACCTTACTCTCTCTGCTGTTGCAGCAGGGGCAGATTGTCTTTTCTTAGAAACTCATCCTAATCCTAAAGTAGCATTATGCGATGGAGCATCCATGCTTCAACTAGATCTACTTGAACCCTTGATGAAGAAATGTTTAGCAATAACTAAGGCTATCGGACGCCCTTAAAGGAAACTAAATGAGCCTGTACCGCGCTCAGCATGCAGGTCTCTATATTTTCTGGGAAATGGTACCCAGCTTTGTGCTGGGTAATATCGTATTCATTTTCATATTGTTGATGTTTCAAGTTTTGCGCTTGAGTGAATTCATCATCATTCACGGCGTTGGCTTTGCAACTATTCTCAAACTTGTTACTTACATGACCATTAGTTTTTTACCCGCATGTATTCCTATTAGTTTACTTTTTAGTATCTTACTCACTTATGGGCGTTTAAGTAGCGATAGTGAAATTGTCGCATTTAAAGCATCAGGTCTACACATGGGGCATCTCCTTGTACCCGCAGTAGCACTGGGCATGATCGTCGCAGCAGTTTCTGCATATGTAAGTTTTTACGGTGCTCCTTGGGGCAATCGAGGTTTTGAAGTTTTATTCACACGTCTTGCAAACACTAAAGCTGCAGCAACAATTCAAGAAGGTGTTTTTTCTGAAGGTTTTTTTGATCTCGTCTTGTATGCCGATAAAGTCGATAGTAAACACGGGCGACTTAAAAAAGTTTTTATCTACGATGAAAGAGAAGGCTCTGTTCCTGTCACCGTCATCGCCCAAGAAGGCTTACTCATTGACTCTGACCCCAACTTTCCAGGAAAAGGCGTTACACTTAGATTAGTAAGCGGAAATATTCATCGCACAAGTGATGACAATTATACGAAAGTTGATTTTAAAGCCTATGACATAAGCCTTACAAATACCGCAGCAGATGCCGTGCGAGAAAAAAGCCCTCCCTCGTATACTTATAATGATCTACGAGACGAAATGAAAAATCCCAAAAAAGATTTAGGCGAACATAGAGTCCTTGTTGCCGAATACCACAAGCGTTGGGCACTCGCATTTGCCTGCATCGTATTTGGAATATTAGGTGTGGGTGCTGGAACATTCACGAATCGTCGAGCCGTAAGAGCAAGTGGCCTTGTAGTGTCACTCATCATTATGGTGAGTTATTGGGTTTTATATATTTCTGGAGAAAGCCTTGCTCGAAATGGAACTATCCCCGCTTGGCTTGCGATGTGGATGGCCAATTTTATTTTCGGCACCATAAGTATATGGACAGTTAAGCGGTCTTGGTAATCGCTTTAACTTACCGCGGGAGTGTTCTCAGGGTTATTGTCTTGTACATCTTCGGTATAATCACATTCTTTAATCGGACATTTAATAATATTTCCGCTTTTCTTAGTGTACTTAGAAACAAGAAATGGATTTTTACAAGTCGGACAAGGACGCGTCAGTGGTTTATCCCATGAAACGAAATCACATTTTGGATAACTTGAACATCCGTAAAAAGCGCGCCCACGACGTGAAACACGTGATGTAACATCACCACCACAACCTTTAGGGCACTTTACTCCTGTTGAAATAGCTTTTGTGGTTTTACATTCAGGATATGCCGTACATGCCAAAAATTTACCAAATCTTCCAAATTTTACGGCCATGGGGCTTGAGCATTTCTCACATTTTTCATCAGTCGTTTCGACTTTTCTAACTTCGATTACTCCGTCTGCGTTTTTTTCAAACTCAGCCGTTGATTTGCAATCAGGGTAGTTAGTGCATGCTAAAAACTGACCGTTTCGCCCCCATTTAATAACCATGAGTGCTGAATCTTTTGGGCAAATAATATCAGTAGGAATTGCTTGTGCCTTGATATTGCGCATTTTCTCTTTTGCAATATCAAGTGTTGCTTTAAATGGAGCATAAAACGCAGTCAATGTTTCAACCCAACCACGTTCACCTTCTTCAATGCGG
This sequence comes from Oligoflexia bacterium, assembly GCA_034439615.1. Lineage (NCBI taxonomy): Bacteria > Pseudomonadati > Bdellovibrionota > Oligoflexia > Oligoflexia bacterium. The sequence goes on from JAWXAT010000030.1 coordinate 19,858, forward strand.
TCAAGTTGATCTTCCATTGAGGCCGTAAACTCGACATCTAAAATATCTTTAAAATTTTCAACTAAAAGTTCTGTAACGATGTTTCCTAGATCTGTAGGTTTAAAGCGTCCGGCCTGATCTTTCTCGACGTATTCTTTATCAAGAATTGTTGAAATAATGGCTGCATAGGTAGAAGGTCTTCCGATACCTTTTTCTTCAAGATCTTTTATAAGACTTGCGTCAGTGAATCTCGGTGGTGGCTGAGTAAAATGCTGTTCCGGTTTTAATTCTTTGAGTTTTGGACTCATTCCTACTTTGAGATCTTCAGGCAACAGTTGTTTGTCATCATCATCAGCTGGGGCATCTTCATCTTTTGATTCTTCATAAACTGCAGTGAAGCCATCAAATTTCATAATGCTCCCTGATGCTCTTAGCAAATAAGAGCCCGCTTTAATTTCAACAGATGTTTGATCAAAAACAGCTGGAACCATTTGACATGCTATAAAGCGATTCCAAATCAATACATAGAGTTTGTATTGATCAGGGGCAAGATACTCTTTTACTTCTTTAGGTGTTAATTCAAGATTTGTTGGTCTGATTGCTTCATGGGCATCTTGAGCACTCTTTTTTGTTTTATAAACAACAGGTTCAGATGGTAAATATTTTGCGCCAAAAGTGTCTTTAATATACGTGCGCACCTCTTTTAGAGCTTCATCACCAATTCGTGTAGAATCTGTTCTCATGTAAGTTATAAGACCTGTGGTTCCGTGAGAACCTACATCGATACCTTCATAAAGTTTTTGCGCCACCATCATAGTTTTTTTGGCAGGAAATCTTAACTTTCGAGCAGCTTCTTGCTGAAGTTTTGACGTAATAAATGGAGGCAAAGGATTTCTCTTTCGCTCTGATTTATCAACATCGGTAATTTTATATGTTTCTTTTTTAAGTTCAGCAGTGATTTTATCGGCTTCAGCTTTATTGTGAATTTCAATATTGTCTTTACCTTTTTTCGCAAGTTTTGCCCAAAACGGCTCACCCGCATCTAAATTAGCAGCAATAGACCAATACTCATCGGGCTTAAAAGCCAAAACTTCTTTTTCACGATCAACAACTATACGCACAGCAACTGATTGTACGCGCCCTGCACTTAAACCACGCCTGACTTTATCCCATAAAACTGGGGAAATTTGATAACCCACCAGACGATCTAAAATTCGACGGGCTTGTTGACTATCAACTTTATCTTGATTAATTTTTAGTGGCTTTTTGATAGCTTCGTTAACGGCTTTTTTTGTGATTTCGTTAAAAAGAATACGACTGATTTTCTTTTTATCAGTTTTTAGTTCTTCAGCTATATGCCAGGCAATTGCCTCCCCTTCACGATCAGGGTCAGGCGCTAAGAAAATGTGTTCAGCTTTTTTTGCGGCATTTTTAATGGCTTCAATTACTTTGTCTTTACCTTTGATGATTTCATAGGTGGGTTTAAATTTCTTTTTAACGTCGACACCTAATTTTTTTGGCGGAAGATCGCGAATATGCCCGACACTTGCAAGAACTTGATATTCTTTGCCTAAGTACTTCTCAATAGTTTTGGCTTTGGCCGGCGACTCAACGATTACAAGGGATTTTTTCACAACGTTTTATTACCTCTTAAAGGAATTCAAGTGCTTCGCGAGCTGTCAAACATCAAGACCCTAGGGTAGGTGAGAGAACCATATTTTTCAAAGTATTTTTTTTAGCAATGGCGTTCAAGATGTCTTGATGGTCACGAACCACATAGGCCCCTTCAAATAAAAGGTCAAGACTTCCTGCATAAGTAGTAACCATTGGCGGGCCAGGGACTACGTGTACATCAACGTGCTCCTTTAGAGCATGGTGAGCTGTCATAATAGTCCCACTTTTTTGAGATGCTTCTACAACTACGATAAACATCGCTGAACCCGCAATAAGTCGATTACGGCGATGAAAATTTTCACGGCGAACAATGGTTTCTGGTGGGAACTCAGATATTAATGCACCCTGGCTTTCTAAAATCCGCTCAAACATCAAATTATTGCCTTGAGGATAAGGAGTCTCTACTCCTCCAGGTAAAAAAGCCACGGTCTTTCCATTTGAATTAAGTGATGCCCAATGTGCTTCTGCATCGATCCCCCGAGCTCCCCCACTGATAATCGTGACCTCAGTGAGCTTTGGAATAACAGCTTGAACCCAGAGTCTTCCTAGATTGGTTGGATTTCTCGCACCAATAACAGCAATAGATGGCTTTTCAAAAACACTCAAATTACCTCGGCTAAATAAAATACCAGGGGGATGGTTAATGTTCTTAAGTGCTTGGGGGTAATTTTTTGAATCCCAATATGTTATTTGAAAACGTCCGCCTGATGAATGATCAAGCCATTTTGGAATTTGAGCTTTGTATTTTAGCCAATGACTTAGATTATTCTCTAACCAGTTTGCAGCTTTTGAAAAACCGCAGTGGGAAAGTAGGCGCGTCGTGATAGTAAAATCAGAGCCAAATTCGCTACTAATCTTTTCAGCATCGAAAACATTTAAGAATGGACATAAATTTGAAAACCACCACCATTGATTCATATGGCTTGAGGCAACTGCAATTACTCTTCTAGTCCTTCTTCAGCCTCTATTGCATCTGGCGTATCTTCGGTTCCGGTATCCGAATTATCATCCAAGTTTTCGGCCTCAACAGAGTTTGATGCACTCATTGCTGTTTCATCACCTGGAATGATGGCATCAAATTCAGCTACGATAAGGGCTGTTGAAACACGGCTTCCCACATGAACTACTTTGAGGGTGCCGATTGGTTTTGTATCGTATTTAACTATTGATTCTTTATTTCGAAGCCTTACATTTTTAATTACAGGAAGAAGCATTCCAACTTGCAAACCATCTTGCTCGCCACGATTTAAAAACACAACGTTATGAAGACTAAACACGCGGCGCTTTCCCCATTCACCATTGATGATCCGTGCAGCCACTGCACTTTGAGGACCCTCCACATCAAATTCAACACGGGTGATGTTTTGTCCGACGATCACATTATCGCCGATTCTAACAGGCAAAACCGTAAATTTAACAAGTGCTCTATAGGTATTCTCGTTGCCATCGATTGGTTCTACAATTTCAACTTCGGCACGTGTTTGGATTTCTACACCCACTTCGATATCATCAACTTCATCTTCAATAGGCCCGTTATCAGAAAACACAGTAAACATGTCTCCTGGTTGCGCTGCAGTTTTAAGTTTTAAGATTATAAATTGATAAGTTGATGCGACTGTGAGTCCACCTTCCATTTCAACTACTTTGCCTTGTGACGCCCAAAGTTTGTCTACAATAATTGATTGCACTGCACTTTTTGGAGCTGGCCCCATTTTATAACGACTTAATACTTCTGTAGAAAAACCATTGGTATCATATTGATCACCAAACCCTCTGTTCCAATCAGGAAAACTGGGTGGAATTTTCTTAAGAACAGGTTTTGATTTATATTTAGGTGGAATAACCACTGTTTGAAATACTTGAGCTCCAGGTTCAGTTGATTCTTCAGTCTGTGCCATGGGCAATGATTCAACTTCTGGTTCATCATTTGGTTTGTCAACATCAAGTCGCGGTGGAGACGTTGAAGAACCAGGTGAAAAACGAAGTGTGTTTCCAACTTTTATATTATGGGGATTTGTTATCGCATCGTTGAGTTGCCAAACCTTTGGCCAATAAAATCCATTTCCAAAAAACTTTGTTGAAATATCCCAAAGATTATCACCTTGCTGCATAACATATGATTCTGAAGATCTATTACCTGCAATTTGCGCCCAGGAATCATCAGAAATTTCTGATTTATTAAATTTCTCATAAATTCTGGCAAATCGATTTTCACTTTTTGCATCTTCACCGCTCACATTTTCAGCAGCCACTTGCCCAGCATTTTCATTTGCCGGAGGAGGAGATTCAGCTGTTGTTTCTTCAGGCGGTGGTGGTGGTGCAACTGATTCTTGGGTGTCAGGTAGCGGAGGTGGTGGTGCTTCGGCTTCAGCTGCAGAAGGTGTGGGTAATTCTTCTGGAGCAGGTATTGGCGTTTGTGTTTCAGGTGCAGGTTTTGCCTGCACAGGTGGCGCTACTTTTTTTGGTGGAACTTGTGGGGTTAGTTTATCTGAATTCTCTTCAGCCTTATCTAGACTGTCAAAATCAAGAAGTTCATCTTCACTTGGAATTTCTTGGCTTAGAGCGAAAGTTGAAAAACATAAAGTGCATGTGATGATAATCAGCCAAAGATTTTTCATTGAACTGTTTCGCCTCGCGCTAAATAAGCTTCAGATTGTGTAGCTTCACGACTCCCCGGGTAAAGCGCGACTACGTTATGAAGGGCTTCACGAGCCTCATCTTTGCGCCCTAATTTTTGATAACAAAGACCAAGTTTGTAAAGTGAGGCTACAGCTTTGTTACCGTCGGGATAATTCTTGTAAAGCTGTTCAAACTTAAGTGCTGCTTGAGTGAAATTTCCACGCTCATAAAAAGTATGAGCAAGTAGATAAAGCGCATTGTTAGTTATGGGTGAACTTTTGTAAGACTTAAGTAGAATTTCAACATCTTTTTGCAAATCATAAAGCTCAGGTTTTTTTGCATTAGCCAAAGCTCGAGCCCATAATCTTTCTTGTCCACTTAGATTACTTGCGGGGTTTTTTTCAGGTGCAGGTGCAGGTGCAGTTGTTATTACTGGAACCGTTTTCCCATTATCTAATTGATCTTTAAGGAGTAAGATTTTGTTATTAAGTTCTTCGATGGTTGCAGCTTGTTTGCCTTGAATTTTTTGAAGTTCTAAAACCTGATTTTTAATTTGGATTTGATCAGGCGATGTAACGCGCGATCCTCTGGTCATACAACCAGTCAAAGCCAACATGGCAATAATAAATAATATACGTTGTGTCATCTCAGAAGCCCTTTATCCTATCATTTAATTGTAAAGAGCTCTGGGTACAGACGCAAGACTCTAAGCACGATTAAATGGGAAAAACCGAGAAATCTTTCGAAGTTGCGTTTTCACTGTCGAATCAAAAAGCTCTTGCCAATTTACTTCAAGTTGCATTTCTTTGATTTTAGCAAGGCCATCGACATTTGAACTCTTAGGAGTTGCGGCTATTATTCTCTCAACTGGTATTTGGTCCTGGGTGCTGCGATTTTTTAACTTATTTAACGGATTACGCCCCAGTTTCTGTTTCTCTAACATGGCTTATTACCTCTTTTGCAAATTCAATGTATTCCGCACTTGACCGGCTCTGAGGAGCATAACTCAAAATACTTTTTCCGTGGCCGGAACTTTCTGCAATTTTAACGCTGTTATGAATTTTTGATTCAAAAACTTTTTCTCCGAATTGTTTCTTAAGCGCATCAAGAACTTCCCAATTAAGTTTTCGACGATTATCAAACATATTTGGAATAATTCCTAAAATTTCTAAACCTGGATTTCGATCATGAAGAGATTTTATAGTATTTTGAAGAAGGACTATTCCCTCAAGTGAGAAAAACTCTAATTGCACAGGTATGATCACAGACTCTGAAGCCACAAGACCGTTTACCGTGAGTAGATTAAGTGCTGGAGGGTTATCGATGATCACATAATCAAAATGTTCAACTACCGAGCTAATGGCGCGCTTGAGGATATATTCTTTATCAGGACGTGAAACTAAATAAAACTCCACACCCGCGAGCATCGAATCAGCTGCTAAGATGAAAAGATTTTCATTAATCTTTGTTAGCTGCGACATGTCTAAAATATTTTGAGATTTTCGCGTCACATAAATTTCATCGATAGTGAGTTGAGGAGGATTATCTTCTGAAAGAGCATAGCTTGTCAGATTACCCTGCGGGTCATTATCAATGAGAAGTACTTGAGAATTAAGTTCTGTGAGTGCCCATGCAAGATTGAAGGCGGTAGTTGTTTTTCCGACTCCACCTTTTTGATTTGCAACACTGATAATTGTGGCCATGATTGATTTGAAGAATTTTTGAAAAAACTAGCAAGATAAAAAGATTTTATATTGACTTCCTAACCGCATCCCAATAACTTGCTGTGACCTCATTACATTAAAATTTATCAAAAACTTGTGGATAAGTTTACAAGTATTGTTAATAAGTATCTTTCCGCGTGGTCAGACTATTTCTAACCCACATTGAACCTGATGCACTAAGTACTTAAAATTCTGAAACAAAATTAAAATCAAATTTTTAAATTTCACTTTTTTTCGAGTTATCCACAAACTTTGTGGAAAAAGACACTTTCAATGACCTAGACCCCACGTAGATTCAACATTCCAGCGAGTTGGTGCAAAAAGAGGCAGTCATTAAATGGCTAAAATGATTCGAAATTTTATCAGAACCTGGACTTAAGTTAAGTGTTTATGAAGAAATCTTAAATTCCGCCGGTAAAAGCCTTATCTGGCGTCACTTTCGTTTTAAAGCGTATCTGAGGCTATACCAAACCTTGCACTGGTACTGGTTTCATGAAAATGATTTCTTGGATCATCGGCTGCGCAATTCAAATAACCCTCATTAGATTCGACTCATTAAAGTGTCTTATAGTTTTTTCAAATTGGGTTTTTCTTAAATCTCAAAATTTTATCAGCCAAAATCCTAGCTCCTGGAATTGGCTTTATGAAGCTCTGCTCATTGGCAATCAAGACATGGTTAGAGCTAACCCTCTTATGCAATCATTTTTGATACTTGGCATTTATCATCTCATTGTCGTTTCAGGCAGTCATGTAGTGAATGTTCATCATTGGACGCGCCGTTTCACAATATTTTTACCCCAAAGTCTTACTCATCTAATTGTGACCATAGTTCTAATTGCCTTCACCTTTGCCAATCGCCTGCAAGCGTCTTGTGTGCGCGCAGTTATTCATTTGGGATTGGGCAAATTATTTAAAATTTCATCACTTGCACAAGCAGACTTGCAGTTTTTAACCACATGCGTGTGTCTTTTGTTAAGCCCTCAATGGGTAGAATCTCTTTCTTTTCAGCTATCAAGTGCTGCAAGTTTAGGTCTTTGTATTGCGGCATCACTTCAAATTCAAAACAGCTTTAAACGACGGTGCATGCAATCGCTTTTATGTACTTTGGTGATGACTCCCCTACTCTATAGTATTCAGCCATGCCTTTCATGGCTCATCATTCCGACAAACATTCTAGCTGCCCCTGTATTTGAATTCATTTTATTGCCTTTGAGTTTTTTAAACGTTGTTTGCCCGCTTTTAAGACCGATTTTAGAACCAGTACTAGAAATTTTATTTAACCTCACACGGTTTTTAAGTGAATTTGAAAACCCAGTTCTCTGCTTTGAAGAAAGGAATTTAAAAACATGGGGATTTATCTACGTAAGTATTGTTTATTTTTTATGGCGCTTATTATTACCTTCACTTACGCGATACCTATTTTGGAAAAGCCAACGCCAAAAACACAATTAAGAATTTGGAGTGTAGGCCAAGGGGATTTCATAAGCATAATTAATCAAAAAGAATGTCTCTTTATTGATGCGGGAGGAAGTATTGACGCATCACTGAAGATGCTTTTGTTTTTACGTGAATCGTGTCGAGAGAAGACGAATCATATTTTCATTTCACACTTTCACCGCGATCATTTGATGAATTTTGAAAGACTTAAAAAACATTTAAAGAAAGTAGAAGTTTATGTTTCAACTTCAAAGCCACAAAACTTTATGGGCAAAAAGTTTATGCATAAACTTATGTTGCACTCAGACTTACATATCATAAGCAATGGTTTTAAAAAGAAATTCTCTAAAGTTGATTTGAAATGTCTGTGGCCTCCGAAAAACTTTAAGCACTCTAAAGATGAAAATGACAACAGTCTTGTACTTTTATTAAATATCTCCGGGCTAAAAATCTTATTAACCGGAGATATTTCAAAAAAAGTTGAACGCAAATTAGAACTTCAACCAATTGATATTTTAAAAGTTGCACATCACGGAAGTAACACCAGTACAACTGATGAGTTTCTTGTAAAAACAAAACCAAAAGCGTGTGCTATTAGTGTTGGTGTGAAAAACACCTACGGGCATCCTCACCCAAAAGTTCTAAAACGATTGACACAAAATCATTGCATCCCTTTAAGAACAGATCAGTTGGGTTCGCTTGTTATGGATTTATAGGTTTTGTGCCTGCTAAGAGCTGATTTTTTCTAAACTACTGACATCATTTGCATCGATGTCTTTTTTATTACCATCATACAAAAATACAAGTCTACCGCGAACGCGGCCGTCTGAAGTGATACGTACATTGTGATCAGTGATATGACCTCTGAGGTATTTTCCGGCCTTAGTGATAATAAGAACAGTTGGTGTTGCTGGGCTTTGAGCGCCTTCTGGCAACACCAAACTGTCTACCAATTCAACAAATTCAAAACGCATTTGAGTATCGAATCACTTTTAGATTTTAAGTGGTTCGTAAGGTAAACCCAAATCGCGAGCTACTTGTTCGTAAACTACTTTGCCACGATAAACGTTTACACCTTTGTAAAGCGCTTTGTCTTTTGCACACGCTTCTTCAACACCCAAATTAGCCAGCATGATGGCGTATTTCAAAGTCACGTTTGTTAATGCGTAAGTTGATGTCCGAGAGAAAACTCCGGGCATATTAGGCACGCAATAATGAATGACTCCATCAACTTCAAATGTAGGGTCTTTATGACTTGTGGGCCTGCATGTTTCAATACAACCCCCTTGGTCAACAGCGATATCAACTACAACACTGCCCTTTTCCATTTGACCAATCATTTCACGAGTAACGAGATGGGGAGCTTTTGCTCCTGGAACAAGTACTGCACCAATTAACAAATCGGTTTCTGGTACAGAGCGTTCGATATTGGTGATGTTTGAATGCAGAGTTTGAACCTTGCTTCCGAACACATCATCTAAATATTCTAAACGACGAAGGCTAATATCTAAAATTGTAACTTGGGCACCAAGGCCGACTGCCATTTTAGCCGCATTGATTCCTGATACACCGCCACCAAGAATGGTAACTTTACCCCGTTGAACTCCGGGAACTCCGCCTAATAAAATACCTTTTCCACCGCGATCGCGTTGCAAATAAGATGCGCCCACTTGTGTTGCCATACGCCCTGCAACTTCAGACATCGGAACAAGTAGTGGAAGACTTCCGTCATCAAGTTGAATTGTTTCGTATGCAACCCCTTTGATTTTACGATCAAGGAGTGCTTTTGTGAGTACGGGTTCTGGAGCTAAGTGAAGATAGGTGTAAAGAATTTGATCTTCTCTGAGCATTGGGTACTCTTCAGGAAGTGGCTCTTTTACTTTTATGATCATATCAGCTTTGGCGTAGACTTCTTTTTTAGAATCAATAATCGTCGCGCCCGCTTTTTCATATAAAGCATTACTGATACCGCTGCCGATACCTGCGTCTTTTTCAACAAGTACTTTATGACCTTCTCTTACAAGGGCTTTAACGCCACTTTCAACAAGGCCAACTCGATTTTCGCTTTGTTTAATTTCCTTTGGTACACCTATAATCATGCTTGTCTCCTGGAACTTGTGTACGCTCAAAATAAGATACGCTACACGTTGAAGTTGAGTTTTGAGAGAGCCGATTCTATACTCACTATTTCGGAAACGTCAATGCTAAGAACACTATGTTTTATAATGATTTCAGGGCTTTTTTGGGTAGCAACAACTCTCGTTGCACTGCCACAAGCCTATGCCGTCCCACCTGAGGGTTTAGAGGCCTATGCACTTGGTGGCCGTGGAGGCAAAAACCAAAGCCTTCTCTACGTAAACGCTGGTTATGTGAACCCCTCTTGGCTTTCTGATTATGAAACATTTCAAACTTATGTGTCAGTGGGAAATCGGGCGGGAAATTACATTACAGCCGGGGGCCATGTCACAGCTGGAAACCGTTTCGCTGATCGCGATGGCTATTTTATCAGATACGATCAAACCTTTTATAACCAATCGATGTCACTCAAACTCACTCACATTGATTATCGCTACATCAATGCGGGTAAAAATATAATCTCTCTAAATTACAACGCAGGTTTGGGAATTGGTAAAACCGCAAAATTTTATTTTGCATTGGGAATGTACTACAGGTTTTCACTTAATAGTTGGAACACACCCACATGGAGCCCCACAAACTACAACACCGAAGATAAAGAGTATTACCCAGAGTTTTGCTTTGGTACAAAGTTACTTTTAAATGGCGACAATTATATTACCGTTGATCTCAATAACCGTGATGTTTTTAATTCTTACAACGGAGATAATCTAGCCTCAGATGTGACACTTAATCTTGTTTCAGGTAAGTCACTCACTTGGCGCCTCACCAGTAGCACTCGCTATTCAAGTTTGTTATCGGGTACGGCAAATGTTAACGAGCAGACTTTTTTGTTGGGAATAATGACCGGCCTTTAATGATGCACAACCTTTTTAATCACACCACCCTCAGCACTTGCCAGTGCATTAATGACGATAAATGCTTGAGCATCAATCTCATGTACAATTTTTTTAATCTCACCCACTTCTAAACGTGTAACAACACAATATAATATTTCTTGATCAACTTGGCTCTTACCACCGAAACCTCTAAGCACCGTTACGCCTCGACCCAACATGCCCGTGATTTTTTCACGAATTAAACTATTATGTGCAGATATAATTGTAATAGCTGTGAAACCTTCAAATCCGTTAACAACAAATTCTAAAGTTTTAGCAGCGGTCACGTAAGTAAGTATGGAGTAGAGAGCTTGATCTACTCCCAATAATGACAAGGCCACTAAAAATAGAACTATATTAAAACCTAAGATCACATCCCCGACCCTTAAGATGTGAACACGTTTACTAATTAACAAAGCTGCGATTTCTGTTCCGTCAAGTACAGCACCGCCTTTAATCGCAAAACCGATACCAGCACCAATGAAAAACCCACCAAAAACAGCTGTGAGTATGAGATCTTGAGTTATATCTGGAAATGGTAACACCACCAAAGTGAGTGCAAGACCTGCAATGGCTAGAGTACTACGAATTGCAAATGCACTACCAAGATGCCAATACGCAATAAAAATAAATGGGATGTTTACAAGTGGCAACCAAATCGAAAGAGGCAAAGATGTGGTTTTAGCTAAAAGCATTGAAATTCCGGTGACACCGCCATCAATAAAGTTACTTGAAAATAAAAATCCCTTAAGACCCAATGCCGCTGAAAAAATACCAATGACAATCAAGAAGGCATTTTTTGTTTCAAATAAAAATCGATTCCTCATTGAGTACAACACCACCCTACTACTTTTAATTATTATAAATTCACTTGCCGAATCGCAATTTCAGAGCCGTTGATAACTACTTTCACATAACCCACGCGATTACCGATATCGAGGATATTATTGCATGCACCGGTCACAAGATACCGGGTGCCACCAATAACTTGTTCACTATAGCCGTGGTAATGACCACCGATAACAAGTTTCACACTATATTCACGCATGATTGATTTAAAGACCGTGGCCTCTTCATCGCTTGAAAGTTTAAAAAGTGTTGAAAATTCTCCTGAAAAAATAGGAAAGTGCGTGACTATGATTTTAATGGGTTTTGTTGTCGTTTTTAAATCATTTCGCAACCAATTGAGTTGATCTTCGCCAAATGTTCCGTTTGCAGAATCAAGCATAATGATATGTGCATTACCGACGTTAAAAGAATAGATCGATCTACCAACAATGCGCTTATAGTTGTTCCATCCGCCAAAAAAAATATCGTGGTTACCGATTGCTGGATACACAGGGTGATTGCTTGCATTTATTTGCGCCATAAACGTTGTAAGTTCTGATTCGATTCCTGTGTTAGAATCATCTCCTGCGATAACCGCAAACGCATCACCATCTGCCCGACTATTTTGCAAAGCTCTGGCCATGACATTTCCACCTGAAGAACTTCCAATATGAGTATCACCCATTGCGGCAAAACTAAAACTCGTTGGATTTGCCACAGAGAGATCTGGAAATGTGCGAAGTCCGCTGTTCATGTTTTCCCAAAAGCGTTGCGTCACACCATCTATTTCTAGATTTGTGCATGCTCCATAGATGACGGCAAATCCAATGACAACTTTGAGAGCTAATTTTTCGGAAATCATTAAAAAAGCTTAGCCGAACTGAGATCTAAGGTAAAGATCTTCAAAACCTGAAGAGTAAGAAAGTGGACTTGAAAGTTCGATAATTCGATATGAATCTATCGCTGATAGGAGCTTTTGTACAAAACCATGCATAACGTCATGACCGGCTTTATGAAGTACGATGTGTCCTAATATGGGTGAACCCACCATGAGCAGATCACCAATTGCATCCATTGCTTTATGCCTAACAAACTCATCACTGTAACGTAGACCATCAGGGTTTAAAACATCGCGCTCATCTAATACAACAGCGTTATCAAGACTTCCACCCAGAGCTAAACCCTTTTTCTTAAGCGCTTCGACGTCTTTTAGAAACCCAAAAGTGCGTGCAGTAGAAAGCTCGCGGCTAAAAGTATGCTCGTTCACATCTAGTTCAATACGTTGACGTCCGATTTTTTGATGTGGAAAATCAATAACACAACTTAATCGATATCCATTGTGTGGAAGTGCGTATGCGTACTTATCACCTTGCGAAAAATAGATTGGCTGCGTGACATAATAATATTTTCTTAAAGCCCCTTGCTCAACAATTGCAGCTTCTTGAAGTGCCCTGAAATAACAATTCGCTGAACCATCACCAATGGGAAGTTCTGGGCCGTCAAGCTCGATAAAGAGATTATCAATTTGAAGAGCTGCGATGGCAGACATGCAATGTTCTACTGTAGATATGGCAAAAAGCTCACTGCCAAGAACAGTTGCCATTTGAGTTGCACGCACGTTTCTTGATTGGGCCCGTAATGCAGGCAAACCCGAAATATCTTTTCGTACAAAGTAAATGCCCGTATTTTCTGGAGCTGGTTTAAAGGAAATATGAGCACGAGTTCCTGAATGAAGCCCGATACCTTCAACACTTACTGCCTTTTGAATTGTTTTTTGGTAAACCATATCAATCTACTTATACGCAAAGTTTATGCCGTGAACTTGGAATCGTAATAATCAAGGTTAACACTTTGATATAACTGTGTTTAAGAAAATTCCAGACTATAGACTAGATTAAGAAATTACACATGTGTGTTGCAAAATAACAACACAGTTTTATGCATTTATGCATCAAATAAGTTACACAACATTCCGATCACTAAATTATGAGAATAACGACGAAGTTATTGACGCCAGAAATTTTAAATCAAAATAAAAAGCTAACTTTGTATTTTATTTGTTTAATCTCAACACTGGCTTTTACCGCCGGTTGTGCCAGCAATTCATACCGCGAAAATAATTATGACGATAATGCATTTTGGATCGGACAATCATCACCCGCCCCAAGAAGCACACCTCGAAAACCCAGCTCACAATTTTTTAACCGCTCATGTGAAGAAGACGGGCAATGGGGTCTTTACGGTGGTAAAAGATTTTCTTGTTACTACTCAGATTAAAAAAGTGATGACTGATTTTCTTCACGTTTTGCTTGCCCTAAAGCAAGTAGAGGTGAATTTGCAGGAACTTTAAAACCCATATGTTCATAAGCCAAAGGCATCGCACAACGCCCCCGTGAAGTTTTCATTACAAACCCTTCTTGAATTAAAAATGGCTCGTAAACATCTTCAATAGTTTCACGCTCTTCATTTATCGCAGCTGAGAGAGTATCAATACCTGTGGGGCCACCACCAAATTTTTCAATAAGCGTACTTAGGATTTTTCGATCCATGGAATCAAGCCCACGTGTATCTACCTCTAAAGCTTGAAGTGCAGATTTTGCGATTTTTAAAGTTATTTTGCCATCATTTTGAACTTGAGCAAAATCACGAACACGCTTGAGTAAACGATTTGCGATACGCGGAGTTCCCCGTGAACGTTTTGCGATTTCTTCAGCAGCATCATCGCCCAGCTCAGCTCGTAAGATGCCCCCACTTCGACGTAAAATTGTGACAAGATCTTTTGGCTCGTAAAATTCAAGTCGTGAAACAATACCAAAGCGATCTCTCAAAGGAGATGTCAACATACCCGCTCTTGTTGTTGCTCCAATGAGAGTGAATCTTGGCAATTGAAACTTCATCGTGCGTGCACCTAAACCTTCACCCGTAACCATATCTAAGAAAAAATCTTCCATTGCTGAATAAAGATATTCTTCAACGATTTGATTTAGACGGTGAATCTCGTCGATAAAAAGAATGCTATGGGGTTTTAAATTAGTCAAAATCGCAGCTAAATCACCTTTTTTATCAAGAGCTGGGCCAGATGTTGTTTTCATATCAACGTTCATGGTTTTTGCGATGATATGTGCAAGGGTTGTTTTACCAAGCCCCGGGGGGCCATAAAAAAGACAATGATCAAGTGCTTCGCTTCTTTTTTTAGCGGCTTCAATAAACACTTCAAGATTAGCTTTTACTTTTGTCTGCCCAGGAAAATCGCTTAGACTTTCAGGTCGTAAAGAACGTTCAAGCCCCGCATCATCTAGAGTTACTTCACTACTCGTTAGGGATTCAATATCTGTCATGTCACACCACTCATTTTTTTCATTAAATATTTCCTGATAAACCATTTAGCGCACTGCGAATGACTGATTGAATATCGTCCATCCAAACGTCTTCTTCTAAACCATCAAGTGTGCGTTCAATTTCATATGGCTTGTAACCCAAATGCGTAAGAGCTGATTGAACTTCTGCGCGCATTTTTCTCACACCCACTGACTTTGGAAGCTTTGTGGTTGGAGCTGCATTTTGACCATCGTCTAAAATAAGTTCTGATAATTTCCCTTTAAGTTTCACCACGACATGTTCTGCGGTTTTTTTACTGACTTTTGGTAATTTAGTTAATGATGCGACGTCACCCTCTTCAATTAAGTGAGCGAGATCGAACCATGAAGCCCCTGACATAATATTAAGAGCACTTTTTGGCCCTACGGAGTCTACTTTTATTAAAGATAAAAAAAGTTCTTTTTCTTGTGCCGATATAAAACCAAAAAGCGCGGCCCCTTCAGATCTGTATTGTGTATGAATAAAAAGTCTGCAGGCAGCACCTGTTTCACCAAGATTTTCTATAGTGTTTTTTGCACAAAACACTTCATACCCGACGCCTGAAACATCGACCACGAGGGCTGAGTCTTTTTTATCGATGATTGTACCGTTTAAAAAAGCAATCATGTTAACACTTCCAAATCTTTCATACGTTTTCGTGTCGTCGCGATTCTTACATGATGAATAGCAAGGGCTAAGGCATCACTCATGTCAAATCGTGCCATAGCTGGCAACCCTAAAAGAGCTTGCACAATAAATTGAACCTGCTCTTTTTCTGCTCGCCCATGACCAACAAGACTTGCTTTGATTTCAGTAGGTGCATATTCAAATATGGGGCACCCAAAACGAGCTGACTCATACAAACAAACACCACGGGCTTGGCCCAGTTTAGTTGCGCTGTCTGCATTTTTAGCGAAGAACATTTTTTCGATCGAAACTGCGTCGGGTTTATGTTGTTGAAATATTTCTTGAAGGCCAAGGCCAATATCTAAAAGTCTTTTGGGCATGGAATCTTTTTTATTTCCTTCAATCACACCAAACGCAATGCATCTAAGTACGCCATCTACTTCGCGCACAAGTCCATAGCCGGTAAAATGACTTCCAGGATCAATCCCAAGAACTAGCCCCATATTTATATATATCTATCACAAGGATCTTTTGTATGCCTATGGCAAAATGCAACAGCCTATGTTAGCGATTAAGTATGAACCAAGATGTGAGTTCATTTGTTGAGCGCTATCAGCTCATTTATGAACGAGACCCTCAATCAAAAGTTTTTGCACCCCTGGCTGAAGCTTATAGGCGCATGGGTTTGATTGACGAAGCCATAGATCTTGCAGAACGAGGCGTTAAAAGACACCCTCATTTTGCAAGTGGACGCGTGGCTCTTGGAAAATGTTTTTTCCAAAAACGCGAGTACCAAAAAGCCCTAGAAGAATTAAAAATCGCCGCCGATCTTTCACCTGAGAATCTCTTAGCTCACCAAATTATGGCCGACTGTTATTTAAAACTCAAAAAACCCACAGACGCATTAAATGCCTATAAAATGGTTTTATTTATAAATCCCCATGATGCACGAACCAGTGAAATCGTTCGGAAACTTGAAGATGAAGTATACGCTGAAGTAAAACCACAAACTTGGGCCGAAGAAGATTTTTCCATGGAAAAACTAGCTGATGTCGCTACAAAAGCCAACGCTGTGGGTTTTAAAAATTCTAAAAACAAGAATGATAAAACTCAAGACGTTGCACTTTCTACTTCATCAGAAGGTGCAGATTTTGAAAGAAATTTAGCACTCTTAGATACACGCATGAACCGTGGTGATTGGACCACAGCTTGTGATCATTTAGATCAGCTTTTAGAACTCTACCCTCAAAATAGTGAACTACTTAAACGTAAAACCCATATCGATGAACTCAGCCAAAATTCTTTTGATATTGGTGAATGGATCAGCCCTCTTCAAAGTAATGTGAAGAATAAAAAAATCGAAAAACTAGAAAATCTCTTATCTACCATCGATTCTCGCCGAAAAGCTTGATTTCAATCGCCTCCTCAGATACATCTGCTTTTCTCGCTACGGCGCATTTGGAGGATACATGGCATCAGTTTACGAAGTTTCAGATTTTAAACGAGGACTCAAAGTCGAAATCGATGGAGTCCCTTGGGAAATAACTGATTTTCAGCATGTAAAACCCGGAAAAGGTAACGCATTCACTCGCACAAAACTCCGCAATCTCATTACTGGCGCCAATCTTGAGAAAACATACAAGAGTGGTGAAAAATTCAATGTGCCCGACCTCATGCAAAAAGAGATGCAATTTCTCTATAAAGACGAATCTGGTTTTAACTTCATGGACACCACTAATTACGAACAGATCAATCTTCATGCTGAAAACGTAGGTGCTGCGGCTGATTATCTCCTTGAAAATTTGACGATCTATATTTTATTTTTTAACGGCAAGGCCATTGGTATTGACCTACCCAATAGTGTAGTTTTGACAATCGTCGAGACAGACCCGGGAGTTCGCGGCAACACAGTAAGTGGCGGAACCAAGCCCCTAAAGCTTCAAACAGGCCTTGTCATCAATGGCCCCCTTCATCTATCAGAAGGCGATAAGATCAAAGTCGATACACGGACTAATTCATATATCGAAAAAATGAATAAATAATCGCAATATTGCACCGCTTCAAATTCATCGCAGAAACTTAGCTAATTACGCCAAATCTTTGGCTATTTCTGTCATTGAGTGTCACGCCGCATCACGCGTAAAATAAAGTAGATAAACTGATTACATGAGGCGCAAGCAACATCGTCATGGAAGACATGGGTAACGCGCCGATTGAATCCAAAGATTTGGAACTTTGGATCAGTCGGCAAATGATTTCTGGTATTCAAACAAGCCAAATCGCCGATGAAATTATTCGTCAGTGGGAAAGTGCATCACTTTCTATTTCAGCTCAACATACGGCATCTCGTTTTTGCATTCTTAACGGCTATTACACTTCACTTATTCGAATGCTTCGAAAATTTTTGGCAGCTGGAACCGCTTTGCCGTGGGCTCATGTTATTGAAGTTGTCCTTACTGACAATGATCATATTCCAAAAGAACTTGTTGATTCTCTATTTATTGGAGCTACACGAGACAAACTTCTACTTTCAACTTCAGCACAAGCATTAATTCACAATGAAAAAGATCCACGTTGGCTCAAAATATTTGATTCAGAAATCAAAGAAAAAAATCTTGCTGCAGAGAAAAAACGCGACGCACTTTATCAAGAAGTACTTATTTTTAAACGAGAAGGGATGCATCGAGAACAACAAGATGTTGTTAAAAATATTTTAGCGATGTTTCCACAAGACCGTGATGCAAATCAACTCGCAGTAAAACATCAAGAACAATCACTTGATGAAACTTTGGCAAATATAAGACGCAATCACGATCGTCGCGATAAACCTAGATCCCTTAAAGAACCAGAAGTAAAATGGCCTAAACTCTCTACTCGCTTGGCAAAACTTAAAAAGCGTCTAAATCTTGAATCAGCCTATGAACTTGCAATTGGTCTTCATCAAATGGCCTTGCATCAAGATGCTCTTTTGATTTTAAGAACGCAAAAAAATAAATGGATGGATCGCGAAAGATGTTTTGAGATGGAATTGCTTTTGGCTGAAGGGCAATTTGCACAGGCATTAGAAAATTCTCAAAAAATTCTAAAAGAACAAATTGGCGATGCAGAATTAATTTTTACAGCAATTTATATTTCAGCAAAAGCATATAGGGGTCTTGAAGATTTCGAACAAGCCACCAGCATTATTCGAGGGCTCCTCAAACACCGCCCTGACTATAGAGATGCTCCGCTTTTATTACGGGAATGGGAGTCTTAGGCCCATGAAATTTATCCGTTATTTTTTAATTACAGTTTTATTTTTAATTATTGGAATTGTGTATGCTCGTGAAGTACCTAAGCTTAAAAAATGGCTCCTCGCAAAAATACAAATTGTAAGTACTCAAAAACTCGGAATTGAAATCAAAGCAAAAAGTATTGAGTTTGAATTAATACCTCTTGGGGTTAAATTCACTGAACTTAGAATCCAACCTAAAAAAGAGTTGAGTGCTATTATTTCGCCAGCTCTTCTTGACGGACTTGGAATTTATTTAAGCCCCCTGTCACTTCTTGTCGGGCGGTTTGAAATTGGAAACATTACCCTTATTCACCCACAAACAAATGTTTTTATTAAAAGAAAAAATGATGATAAAAATGAAAAATTTGAACTGCCATGGGATCAATTTTTAAGTACTCCGATTAAAAGTGTTAACATCATCGATGGCGATATCAGATTATTAGTAAAAGATACCAACTTAGCTTTTCAACTCACTGGCTTTAATCTCTCAGTGGTGAAAAATTTCCAAGCAGCACGCGTAGAATTTTTTGGCCCCGATATTAAAGTTAAACGCATAGATGTTCCTGATAGTTTAACCACCATTGGTTTAGCAGCAAGAATTGTTATTGAAAAAAATGCCGCAGAAGTTGCAGCACTTAAACTCACTTTTGGTGAAAACTTCATTATCGCTCGAGGCGTTGCACAGGGGGCTGTCACAAAACTTGACTGGTCATTACTCAATGGAAAAACAATTGCACACACAAATTTGACAGACTTTGTAAACCTTGTGAATAATATTTATCCTGCCGCACAACTCCCTGCCATGGAGGGCATGCTTAATTTTGAAGTATCAGCAAAACAAAAAAGAGGTCAAGAGCCCGAAATTAGCGCTCAGGTTGAAACTCAAGATGCAAAAATACAAGAATATAAAATTGGCAATCTGCTTAGTAAACTCAAATACTCATCAGGTGTACTCACAAGCGATGAAGTAAGCCTTGCAACTACAGCGGGTAGAATTCGTGTGCAGAATCTAAACGCAAAAATTGGAAAAGAAACACATATTGCTGGAAGAATAGTTGCTGATGAACTGGAATTAAGACAGCTCTTACTAAATTTAGACATAGACGTGCCCGTTCATTTGGAATTTAAAGGACGCATCCCCTGTGAGGGAATGTTACTTCCAGAAATTAAAATATCATGTGCGGGTGAGCTTACGGGTGAAAAATTTAGAGTTTACACTGAACCTGAAAATGACACAGTTGTAGCACTTGATAACTTTAAAGTTTTAGGAAGTCTTAGTTTAGATAAAGAAAAAATAGTTTTTCAAAAAGCACTCATCTCCATTGGTAATTCTCAAGGCACGGCTTCAGGAAGTGTTAATTATACAACAGGCTTCTCTTTTAACTATCATACCGATGGATTAGATTTTAAAGATGTAAAAAGCCTTGCTGATTTAGATTACGAAGGAGTTGTAGCAACAACAGGCTCAACACGCGGCACCTCTGACTGGGGAATCATTGACACACAATTAAAAATGAAAAATTTCTGGTTTGAACAACATGCACTTGGCAGTGGCACCATGAGAGCCTATTATGAAAAAGGCTCACTTACATTTTCTGATGTAGATGCAATTCTTGGTTCTACAAATTACAAAGGCAAAGCAATATTTAATCTATCCGGGAAAAAAGGTCTAAGCGCACACATAGATATTCCTAAGATTGATATTGCAGATATAATTTATATGTTCTCTAAAAAGGTTCAACTTCCATTTGCAGCAAATGGAATTGGCTCAGGCTCAATAGATGTGTCAGGACCGTTTGAATTCTCAGCGCTCACGTACAAAGTAAGAAGTCACTTTAAGTCAGGCATGATTGCAGATGAAGCTTTCAAAGAAGCACATTTCGATATGCATGCAATCAAAGGTAATGCGGTAGCTGATAGTATCTATATCAAAAAAGGTGATGGCAATTTTGTCCTTACAGGTGATGTTAATAATAATGGCATCATGAACGTTGGAATCGCAGGACGAGGTTTTCATGTAACTGATTTTGATTATATTAAAAACTTAACTTCAGGCTTTGGTGGGCGTATTAATGCCGACATCGTCATGCGCGAGTATATATTAAAACCTAAAACTACAATCACTGGCACAATAACTCAAACGACAATAAACCAAGAAGTGATGGAGGATTCTCAATTCTCGATGACGATTGCTCCTCAATCATTAAATCTAAGTGCACAAGTGTTTGCACAAAAAATAAAACTTGCACTCTTGTATCCGTTTAATGAGAAAGGCCCATTTGCATTTAAACTCGATACAAATAATTGGGATTTTTCAAATCTCTTGGGCCTTTTTGGAAAGTCTGCAAAACGAGACTATGAAACTGGGTTTACAGCACAGATTGATCTCAATAGCCCTCAAGGCGGATTTTGGGATAGCTCAGGTACAATTGACATTTCAAAATTCTATGTTCGCCATGGCAATTCTCAAATGCGAAACACCCAACCAATCTCTGCAAAATTTGATAACGGCACTGTGACACTAGGCCGCACCCAAATTGATGGCGACAATACACAACTTACTTTAAACGGAACACGCTCAAAAAATGATCAAATCAACTTCAATGTGAATGGGCGTATTGATTTAAGTCTTTTAACATTTCTCACGCCATTTTTCAGAGACATGACAGGCCTATTATCACTCAGTACTCAAATTGCAGGTACTTCAACAAAGCCAGATCTTTTGGGAAGTGCCTTTATCACTAAAGGTTATGTGAAGCTTGATGAACTCCCCCACCCCTTTGAAGATATTCAAGCAGATTTTCTTTTTAGTCAGTCAAAGGCACTACTTAATCGATTCACCGGAGTTTTTGGTGGAGGAAAAATGAGTGCAACTGGAAGTCTCTTATTTAAAGGTTATCGCGATATTCCAGTTGAGATATCCGGTGAATTGCTCAATGCAACGTTAAATATTCCAGAAGGACTCACAACAAAAGGGGCGTTGCAATTTAGCGTTTTAGGAAATTGGTTTCCGTATCTTTTTAAAGCTGAGTACAATATTGAAAGTGGTTTATTCTCCAAAAATTTCACAGACGAAAATACTGACTCCACTGTAAAACGTAGTGCCTATCTCCCAAAAATAATTTTACAAAAAGACTTTCACCCACTTGAACTAGATATTAACGCTCATTTTCCAAAACTCGTATTTGTTAAAAATAATCTAATGGATGCTGAAGTAAAAGGTGATCTCAATATCAAAGGCGAACCAAGCTATCCGGTTTTTAAAGGTGATATCGAAGCAACACAAAATGGAAAAATTTTCTTTCGCGAAACTCCATTTAACATTAGCGCTACACGCATTAAATATAATAATCCAACTGAGAATAATCCAAATATTTACATTCTAGGCACCACTCGTGTGAGAGATTGGGATATTCAACTTTTAGTGCAAGGCACACAGCAAAAAAATAAAATTGAATTAAAAAGCTCACCACATTTGCCAGAACAAAAAATAATTTCACTCCTAGCACTAGGTTTAACTGATGATTCAATTGATAAAACAGGAACAAATGAACAGCTAACAATTCAAGGTTATCAAGCTGGAAGTCTCTTACTCGCTGAGAATCCACTTCGCAATGAACTTAAAAAGAAATTTGGTGTTAATGTAAGGCTCTCTCAATCTGTAGATGCCACCAAAAACGTAGTACTCCAACGACTTGTCGCTGAAAAACAATGGACTCCTCAAATATCTACAAGTTTTAGTCGTTCTATCGGAGATCAGGTCTCTCGTGATGTGAATGTTGAATATAAATTAAATCGTAATTTATCAATCTTAGGTTCATATGAAGGCCGTGATTACGATCCACTTGCTGCACAATCGACAAGCATATCTACTCAGCCGCAATCAAACTTTACACCTGACGTGTTTGGGTTAGACCTTCAGTATCAGGTGGAGTTCAGATGAGACTTATAATCACATTCATCATGGCGGTTTTATTCACTGAGCAATCTCATGGTAAATCTTTAGGTTCAATTGCAATTGAAGGCGTAGATTCTAGGACTACTAAAATTATATTAGAACAAATAAAACAAAACATTCGAGATAACTTTACAACCAACGATGTTCAAGAAGCCATTGGGGCTATTTACTCAGTAGGGCCTTTTAATGGAATCGAGGCTTACTATGAAGAGGTTGGCTCAAAAACCAATATTATCTTTAAAGTAACACCTGTCCGATTTATCAGAAGTATAAAATTATCAGGTAACAAAACCGTAGGGAATGTAGACTTGCTCACTGAGTTTGGTATTGCTGAAAACGAAGGTTTTAGTGAAGATCGCATTAAACTAGGCTTAGAGAATATCAAAAAATATTATAATCTAGCAGGGTTCCTTAATGCACAAGTAAGTGCTGATTTCAAAACATCTGATTCAAGTTCAAATATTGTCATACTCATTCAAATTGATGAACAGGCTCCCTGCATGATTTCAGAGATAAAATTTAATAGCGTTAACGCAAATCTTAACAAAACAATGCAGAAATTATTCAAATCAAATAATAATCGTATTTTTTCTCAAGCATTACTTTTAAATATGCAAAATGAAGCACTTGAGCATTTACTTAAAGAGAGATTTTTGAATGCGCAAATTCAACCTCCAGAAGTTACTTATGACGCCTCTCGTACTAAAGTTGCTTTAAATTATGTGATAAATGAGCCCTATCGTTACGCACTTGTTTTTGAAGGCAATGAAATATTTGGTGCAACTAAAATTTTAAAAGCACTTAAATTAGATACAGACAATAAACTTTCTAATTCCCCTTCTGATGATCTCAATGAGCGCATTATCAGGTTTTATAAAACTTCTGGTTACGCAAACATCAGTGTAAAACACAAAGAAACTTTATTTAGCGAAGATTACATAAGACGTGTAATCTTTGAAATCAAAGAAGGTCCGCGCGTTCGCATTAAAGATATAACTATTGAAGGGGTATTCTCGCGACCACAAAAGTATTATCGAAATTTCATCATTGATCACAGTGGTGATCTCGTAAACAGCAAAATCTATAACAGTGAAGAAATGGATAATGGCGTTAAAAATCTTGTGACCGAACTACAAAATCAAGGCTTTATTGCCGCCAAGGTCACAGGCACTCGCGCTGATTTTGACAAATTAAGAGAATCAGTTGTTGTGCAAATTTCACTAGACGAGGGCCCACAAACCATTATTGATAAGATTATTTTTAACGGAATAAAAAGTACAACTCAAAAAGAACTTGAAGAAACCATCGGACTTCGCGCAAATACTCATTTACAATTAAGTGTATTAGAAGAAAGTACGAGTAAAATTGTAGAACTCTATCGTTCTCGTGGTTACCTCGACATCCAAGTTGTTAATCAAGGTAAATCAATAATTAAATATAATGAAGAAAACACCAAAGCCACACTGAAATTTGAAATTGAAGAAGGCCCCCTCATCACAGTTAGTGGCATTGCTATTGAAGGAAATGATTTCACAAAAGATTTCGTTATAGCTCGTGAGTTACAATTCAAGCCAGGAGATGTATTAACTCCAGAAAAAATTAGTTACAGTGAAGAAAGACTTCAAAGATTGTCGTTGTTTACTGCTACTGAGATTCGAACCATGCAAGACGATCCACGCGAAGGACATCGCACAGTACTAGTTCGCGTTGTAGAGAATGATCCAGGTATTGTAAAAGGTGGTGTAGGTATTAGTAATGATTTCGGATTAAGTTTAAAAGGCTTCTTAGGTGCAGCTTATAGAAATCTCTTTGGTACTGGACGAGGCGTAAACGCAAGAGTTGAACTCAATCATAAAGTAAATTTTAATTTCTTAGAAAACGATATCAATTTTGGTTACACAGAGCCTTTTATTTTCGGAACCAATAATATAGCACGCTTAAATCTTATTAAATCCACAAAACTCTTCTCTGTTGAACAATCAACAGACAGATCAGGTCGTCCGCAAGAAAAGGTATATGCGGTAGATAGTTCCCAAGCTGATCTTTTATTTGAAAGAGATTTAACTCGAAAACTCAAACTTGTTTATCAAGTTTACGGTATTACTAGATCAAATAAATTTGAGATCCATGATTATGATGTTTCTAAGCCCCTGAACATTGCGACGACTGGACCAACATTTTTACTTGATCGTAGAGATAATCCGTTTAATCCCACACGAGGTGATCTATCAACACTCTCATTTGAATATTCAAATCCCTCAATGGGCAGTACGAGCTCTGTAAATTACTATAAAACTGTTGGCAGTTACACACGCTATATTCCTATGGGCCCCGTTGTTTGGGCTAATGAAGGCAAGGCTGGGTTTTTAAAGAATCTTGGTGATTATGAAAAACATGGAGCCGCTGTTCCACAAATCAAAGCGTTTTATCTTGGGGGACGATCTTCTATTCGAGGTTTTAATGCCTTTTCAGAGAGTGTTCCTTTACCAGCAGATATCAGAAATGGAATCACAACCGAGAGTCATTTCTTTTTAACAAAATCAGAGCTTAGATTCCCGCTTTACGGAAACCTCGGAGGAGCAGTTTTCTATGATGGGGGGGCGGTAAGAATTCCGGGTATGGAGAGCTACCGACATACCCTAGATTGGCGCCATTCAGCGGGTGTAGGAGTTCGTTACAACACCCCTGTTGGACCCGTTAGCCTTGAATATGCCCGTAAACTCAATCAAGATAGCTCTCGCAGCGAATCCGACTACCAAATTCACTTCAGTATTGGCGTATTTTAAACCTCATTGCCTTAGTTGACAGATACTTTGTGTCGAGCATATAAAGGATGTTCTTTGTGGCGGCCGTAGCTCAGTTGGTAGAGCGGCAGATTGTGGCTCTGCATGTCGCGGGTTCAATCCCCGTCGGTCGCCCCATTTTTTTTCGCTTTGCCAATATTCGGAAACGTAATACTACCAAACCTGCTTACTTAATCCTAGTAGCTCATCATAAACTTGATGAGCCAGCTTCACTGCTGCTACAGCCTTAACTTTTGTAAGGGGTTTCTTTTGAGCATCTGGATATCTAAGAGCCACTGCATAATCGGTCAACTTTTTTGCCTTAAGAAGTCTCTTGGATAATTCTTGATCAACAGGTGCCACGAGCTTTGCTAAGGATTCAATATCATGTGTTTTGGGCGCGCGGATATCTTGAGTTACAAGATATCCCTTAATGGATTTTTCAACACATTGCTGAGCAAGAAATGCTGCTGCAACTTTATGATTTGCTCTAAGCTGAATGAGTGCCTTGGCTGATTTAAGATCTCTAATAGCAAGAGTGAACCATTCTTTAATAATTTTTTTATTGGCCAAGATCAATCTCCAGGCCTGTGTTCAATGCTGTTTCTGGAATTGAACTTAACTCATCCTTCCATTCATCAAACTCTTTTTGAGAATAAATAAAAACATCAGCAGACACATCACAGGTTTGGTGAAGTAACTCTCTTGCTTTAGACATGTTGGTGATTCGTTGCTTTTTATTACCAGGTACAACTAAAACAAAATCGTAATCGCTGTCTTTGTGTGCTTTGCCATCAGCTCTAGATCCAAATAGAAACATGCGAGAAGGTTTAAATTCTTCTTTTAGAACCTCAACGATTTGTTTTAATTTTTTATCATCTTTAGCTTTTGCCATTGGTAGGTAACATACGAAAATCTAATCTAAAAGTCACATAATTTGTCGTCAAATCTCACTGTTTCACTACTAAATCCAAAAATAAATTTCTGCATCTGCGTTAATGTTTATCCTGCTTTTTTTCAACCCAAATCCAGCAAGACTTACTGCCCCAATACTGCCAAAAGATCAGTCTTTGCGAGCTGATAATCTTTTTTTAACTCAATGGCACGTCTTTGATACTCAATAAATCTTTGATTGGCACCTAATACGTCAGGGGAATTCTTTACTCCGCGCGAATATTCCGAAAGAGTTCTTTGCAAATACTTTTTCCCTTGTTCCAAAATCTTTTCAGCCGAATGAATGAGGTCATGGGTCAACTTTAACTCATCTTGAGCCCCATCGATGCGAGCTTTAAGCTCCTTTGACACCTGATTAGCTTCAAGTCTAAAACCTTCAGCTTCTAGTGAATGTGCAGAGCCCGCCACTTTAGATTGAAAGCCATCAAAAATATCAAGAGTAAGTTTAATTCCAAAAACTGTCTCTTTACGGTTTTGTTGATCTACGTTTTCTATTTCTCGAAATGTATGAAGTCCATAAGCTCCATAGAGGTCAATATTTGGTACCCACCATCTATAGTATTGAGACTTTTTATTCTCTGAAATTTCTTGATTAGCTATGAGAGAACGTACCTCTCTAAGGTTCTGTGCATTTACAGACATCTTTAAAAGCTGGTCTTCGTGTTGATGGGGTATTTGCTCAGGTGTTTCCAATTGAGACGTTTCAGATAAACCAATGAGAACTTTTAATTCTCTCATTGAATTTTTGATTCCAAGATTTAATCTTGCGATGTCTTGTTCAAATTTTGTGCTCTCCATCTCAAAATCAAGGCGATCAGTTTCTGTGGCAGCGCCTGCTTTGATTCTTCTCACCGCAGCTTCTAAGTTCATTTGATTTTGCTCTTCAGCTGCTTTCAAAATTCGAAGTAACTCTTTTTGGTAAACAAGATTCCAAAAGGCTCTTCTTGCTTTAGCAAGCTCCACTTCATAAATGCTCTCAGTTTCACTTTTTGAAAGCTCTAAATTTTTATCTAGAATGTCATCTTCTAGTTTGTCCTTACCACCTCGAAAGAGATTGATATTGGCACCTATTGCTCCATAAGGCTGAGACATTTCAGAGTGAGTTCCTCGCTTAAAAGTTTCACCACCTACTTCAGCTTTAAGTGTGGGCAAATAGCTTCTTACGAGATGCCCCGTCTTTTGCCCTGATGCTTCTAGAAACTTTCTAGCCCCCTTGTAGTGATTGTTTCGCTCTTGTATGAGCTTTGGTAGTTCTTCAAAACTCACTTTCGTTGAACTTTGAGCAAATATTGGGGGGCTCACAAAAATTATCAATGGCACAAGAACTACGGCTAGACTCGTTCTTAAAATACAGCTCTTTTTCATAAATAAACCTTTAATTAATATTGTCGATTCCAAAGTCAGCTAGAGCTTTTTTCCCACCGACATCTAAGTACACATGCAAATCAAAGCGATAAACCTTACTAATACCAGGAAGCTTTGCTTCGTAATGATCGCCTTCAAGTTTAAAAGTTACAGGCTTAGGATTTTTATCTTTTGGAAACTGAAGCTCACCCTTAAGTGTAGGTTTATCAAGTTTTAGGGGCTTAAGCTTTTTGTCGTAGACATAAACTTTTGCAATATCACCATTTAAAACGACTTCACTTTTAAATGGCAGCGCATCTCTTAAAAGTCCACCATGAGGTGGAGCTTCAACCGCAGGCTCATGGACATGACCTTCATGGGAATGGGCGTTTAGTGAAATCAGACATGCGATAGTGAAAATAAGATTTTTCATTATACCTCCAAGGCTTCATCTTCGGGTTGTTTGTTAACTAATCTTTCAGCAGATTTTTTTCCAAATTTATAAAAAATTGCTGGTGTTACAAAAATATCCAGCAATGTTGAAGACAAAAGTCCCCCAACAATAACAACAGCGACGGGATGGAGAATTTCTTTTCCCGCTTCATCTGCAGCCATCACTAGCGGCATAAGAGCTAAAATTGCAGAAAACGCCGTCATAAGAACTGGGACAAGTCTTTCAAGGGAACCACGGATGACCATTTGTTTTGAGAACACCTCCCCCTCTTCTTTCATTAAATGAATGTAATGACTAATCATCATGATGCCGTTTCTAGAGGCAATCCCGCAAAGTGTAACAAAAGCCACAAGAGTCGCGATTGAAATAGTTCGATCACTTAAAAAGATCGCAATAACTGCACCGATAAGTGCAAGGGGGATGTTCACCATGATTTGAAGAGCTATAGGAATAGATTTAAAGTGCGCAAAGAGTACAAAGAAAATTCCCAATACTGATACCAAACCTAAAAGTGTGACCATCTTTGTAGCTTGTTTTTGATTTTCATATTGTCCACCAATCTCAATAAAATATCCTTGTGGAAGTTTTATTTTTTCTTTGATTTTGGCCTTTACATCACGAATGACGGATTCCAAATCTCTTCCAACAGTATTAAAAGGAATTGCAATACGCCTTTGTAGGTTTTCTCGCTCGATAACATTTGGACCACTCGTTTCAAAAATATCGGCAACCTCTCCAAGTTGAACTACTTTTCCAGTGGGCAAAACATGAACAGGAACAGTTTTGATGGCATTGATATCTTTTCTAGAAGGTTCATCAAGTCTTAGATAAACATCAATGAATCTATCTTTTTCAATGATCTTTGTTACAGGCACACCTTGAAGCATCGCTTCAAGAGATTCCATAAGATCCCCTGGAATAATGCCGTATTTCGCAATGTCTGGTCTCATGGCGTAAATCTTGTACTGAGGAAAAAGAACTTGCCCCTCAACTCGAAGATCAACAATGCCTGAAACATCTTTGATGGCTTCTTTTATTTCTGCAGATTGATGTCTCAATATTCTAAGATCAGGGCCCAAGATTTTAATGGCTACTTGAGACTTAACTCCTGAAAGTACATGATCTAACCTATGAGTAATGGGTTGGCTGATACTGAAGTACCCATCAGCTGGAATAAGGGGTTTAATTTTACCCCTCATTTCAGAAAGAACTTCACTTCGTGGACGATCTAGATCTTTTAGTAAAACCTCAAATTCCGAATGATTTATTCCAGCCGCGTGGTCGTCTTCTTCTGCCCTGCCAGTTCTTCTTCCTGTTGAGACAACTTCTGGAATTTTTAAGAGAGCTTGTTCAACTTGCATAGCAAGTCGACTTGAAGCTTCAAGTGAAATACCCGCTCTTGTTTCAACTTCAATCATTGCACTTCCTTCATTAAAAGATGGGAGGAAATTAGCTCCCATAAAAGGAATTGCAAGAAGTGCAAGAAAAACAGCAACACCTGCGCCACAAATAACTTTTGTGGGATTTTCAAGGGAGCGTTCTAAAATACTTTTATCAAGAGATTTTAGTTTCTGAACAAGCCAAGAATCTTTTTCATCACCAGATTTTGCTTTACCTAATAAGTAAGAGCACAGAACTGGGGTGAGGGTAAGCGAAACGACAAGTGAGGCTATAAGAGAAATAACATAAGCGATTCCTATGGGAGTAAAAAGTCTTCCTTCAACTCCAGAAAGTGCAAAAAGTGGAATAAATACGAGAACGACGATAATGGTCGCTAAAACAATAGAATTTCTAATCTCTCGTGATGCCTCAAAGACTACTCTTAATGTGGGTTTTGGATTTGGAAGGCTTCGATTTTCTCTAAGCCTTCTAAATACGTTTTCAACATCGACAATGGCGTCATCAACTAATTCCCCAATTGCGATAGCCAAACCTCCAAGAGTCATCGTGTTGATTCCAATGCCAAAGAGATAAAAAACTATAGCTGTTATAAGCAAAGAAACTGGAAGTGCAGTTAGAGTGATTACGGTTGTTCTGAAATTTAAGAGAAATAAAATCAAAACAAGAGCGACCATGATGGAGCCGTCTCTAAGGGCTTCTTTAACATTGCCCACAGCATTTTTTATAAAATCTGCTTGTTTAAAAAGACTTGAGTGAATCTCAACATCTGGTGGTAATCCATTTTTTAAATCATTAAGGGCTGCATCAATTTGTTCTGAGAGTTTAATGGTGTCGGCGGTTCCTTGTTTTTGCACCATTAGAATAACGCCAGGTCGATTTGAGATTGAGGCGTCTCCTCGTTTAGGAGCAGGAGCAAATTCAACCGTCGCCACATCTTTTAAGAGTACTGGATAACCAAAGTGCATACCAACGGCCGTTTGAGCAATTTCATCGTGATTAAGAATGCGTCCAAAGTTTCTGATAAGCCATTCTTTATCAGAATCGGCAATGAAACCACCGCTTGAAGCTTCAGAGAGCTTAGATAATCTTTCTTTGAGTTCTAAAATGTTGATTTGTTTTTTTCGAAGCTTGTCAGCATTCACTAAGACCTGGGCTTGAAGCTGATCCCCACCTATTATTCCAATTTGTGAGACACCAGGAATTGTTAAAAGTCGTGGTCTGATTGTCCAATCAGCTAATGCTCTAAGTTCAGAAAGTTTAGTCTGATCTTTGGCCGTTAAACCAATCATTTGAATTTCACCCATAATAGATGAGGTCGGCGATAAAAAGGGGCTTACACCCTTAGGCATTCTCTCACGAGCCAACTGAAGTCGTTCGCTTACAGCAAGTCTTGCAAACCTGAGATCAGTTCCCCAATCAAACTCAACACGAACAACTGAAATTCCCGTCGTTGAGGAGGAATAAATTTTTGTAACTCCGGATGTTCCGTTAAGAACAGCTTCAATAGGCTTTGTAATAACGACTTCGACTTCTTCAGGGGCCATGCCGTGAGCATCTGTGATGACGTTTACTGTTGGCCGATTAAGGTCAGGAAAGACATCCACTGGAAGTTTTTGAAGAACAAGCCAGCCATACACGAGTACAAAGGCTGTGATTGCTAAAACCAGCATTCGATGTCTTAAAGAAAATCGTATTACGCCATCAAGCATTTATAACCCCAAAAAGTTTTGTTTAAAATTTTCCCTCGATACCAAGATGTCCAAAGTAGGCTCTATTGAATCCGTTAAATTGATCTGTGAAGTATGGGCCTGCGAAAAAAACACCGCCTGATAAATTAGCGAATAAAACTTCATTGAGTTGATATTGCATTTTAAGATCAGCCTCTGAACCAAGATTTAGTGATGCTGAAGAGCTTAAGGTCCCAAGAATTTCAACCCCGTCAGCTCTATAGGCTGATGCGTCGGCTGTTGTACGCGTAAAGAAAAAATAGTCAAATTTTACCGATAACTTCTCGTTTATGTTTGCACTTAAATGCGTGCCATAACCTAGTAAGTTACGAAAACCCAAAACATCTGATAATCCATAAGCTTCATGTATATTTGAAAATACTGGGATATAATTTCGCCCACTAAGAAAGCCTTCTAGACTTAGTCTTAATTTCTCATTTGGCCTAAACGTGTAGCCCAATTCACCGTTAAATTGTATAGCAGTGTCTAAATCAGTAAAAACTGAATTAATCTGCTTAGTCACTTCACCGCGATAATCAAAATTTTTAAATGGAGATTTCACTCTCAGCCCTGAAATATTCATTTCAGACCGCAATGAATTTGGTGCAATCTGCGTGTGATACAAAAAATATGCGTCAGCCTCTTGCAGCCATTCATCGACATAATAATTTAGATACACGCCATACATGTTTTTTTCAGAGTGTGAGTTCAAACCAGTACTATTCACATAGTTAATAGAATCTTTCTTTGGTGTTTGCCTTAGAGTAAATACATCTGCCTTTAATTTATCATTTTCATATTGAAATTTTGCTCCATCATAAAGTCGATCAAGTGGGTCCCAAGGTTCGCTTCCAAAAACAAGTTCATCTCCATAGACCAACTTCATTCTGCCTAGGGTGAAAGTCCAATGCTCAAACTTGTAGGAGCCATAAGTTTCATAAAGGCCATAAGCAATATCGAAAGTTGGTCCTGTTTGAGAAATATTAAATCCACTTCCAAAGATCTTTACGTATTGTGGCGTGAAAATAACATTAATATCTGGTGTGATCTCATAGAGTAATTTCATTCTTAAAAACGTGAGAACAGATGAGCGTTTTGTTTTAAGATCGGTTTGATCCCATGTTTCACCACGCAATAAAATATGAGGTTTTAGGCTAAATTGATTATAAAAATACTGAGGTTCTGCAAATGGAATAACTGGAGGCTGAAGTTCTTGAGCATTTGCACTCAGTGCATAAACGATGCTGATAGTTAAGAGCGCCACGGTTAATCTCATTTTGTCATTAATACATCGCAAAAGCTGATTAAGCAAAAAAAAAGCGGGAAACCTAGAAGGTTTCCCGCTTGAATATCGGCTCTAAATAACGATTACTGACGTCTTATTGGACGATCACTGCGAGCGTCGCCATCGTTGTAGTCGTCATAATCTAAACGATCAAGATTATCTATTTGTCTGTCGTTATAAGGATAACGTCCTTCATCAGCACGCAAACGAGAGAAGAAAACTGAAAGTCGATCATAGAGTGCTAAATTCTTGCACCATGATCGGTATGTTCTTCCAGAAAATCCTGCAAATTCAATACAACGAGCAACTTCATTGATCGCGTCACTTAAACGTCTGAATCGAACATCATGAAGTCTTGGAGAAGCGCAGCAGTTATTGCGAACAGCTTCATGAAAATCTTCAGCAGCCTCTTGCAAACGCTCTAAGCTGTAAATAACTGAAGATTGATACTGATATCCGTAAGCAGAATCACGTTGAGCTAATGAAAGTAAATGGCGTGTGCCATAATCTATGCTGTTTGCGATTCTTTGAATACGCTCGGAAGCTGAGCGGGCTCGACGACTTACTTCAGGGCTCTCTACACAAGTAGAAATGCTCGCATCACATCCTGTATCACGAGGACGTGGGCGCTGAGGACGATCATCTGCTGTATCGGCTAATGCCAATGATGAAGCTGCTATTACCAGTGTAACTAATAATGTAAATTTCATTAAGACCTCCAAAAATTACTAAATGCTACTGATAAGTCAGTATATAGCGCATCTAGTCATTAATTAGTAGTTCTTATCCAGTTCAGTGACATTTTACGCGTGACGAACTGACTCACTTTCAAAAAAACTCATCGAAAGTTTGAAATTATTCTAGGGTCTGACAAAACTATGAGCACAAGAACTACATTTCAGGAACCAAACATAGTGCACCTTGCACATCTGCCATTGCCCCACTTGCGTTCATAGGAAACTTTGCAACGATAGTGTCTGCCAAAGTTTTTACATTCAAATGTTTTCCACTCTTAAAAAATGATGTGAGTTTTGAATCAGTTGTGCCTGAATTTGCAAGCAAGTACTCAATACTTTTTGGTGTGGCTTTCCAACCACGAGATTTAAGTAAACCAATTGCAAGTGCTGCAGACCCTGCGGCTACAGGTGACGCCATTGATGTACCTTGTAATCTTGCGTAGCGTGAACCAGGCATAGTTGACATCAGACCACCCGCTTCTGAATCAGAACCAGGAGCACCTAGCTCAACGTACTGTGTGCTGTAGTTTGAAAAATAACTGCGTGATCCTTTTTTTGCATCAGTAGCACCAATTGTTATCATACCGCTAAATACGGCACCATAAGATGCAGGTGTTTGAAAGTTTGTTGCTGTTAACTGTTGATTGTCATTACCAGCAGCAACAACCACAGTTACACCTTTACTGATCGCATAGCTAACTGCTGATTCAGTAGAGCTTGCCTTACCTGGGCCACCTAAACTCATATTAATAACTTCGGCACCATTATCAGCTGCATATCGAATGGCGTTATCAATTTTAGATGATGAAGCACCCGATACGTTTCCGAAAACATTAAGTGCCATGATTTTTCCAAATCGACCCATAACACCTATTCCACCACTGTTATTTCCCATAGCTGCTGCTGCAAGACCAGCAACGTGTGTTCCGTGATGAACTGCTTTCCAGTTTCCTACGGGGCCAGGATTACCAGTACGATTCACAAAATTATAACCATGAACATCATCGACATAACCATTTTTGTCATCATCGATGCGGTTACCAGGAATTTCTCTTTTATTAACCCAAAGATTCCCACGTAAATCTTCATGCAAAATATCAACACCCGTGTCGATAATAGCAATCACCACATCTTTTTTAATTCCCTGAGCATTATAAAATGTTTGATACGCTTGATTTGCACCGATGGCATCAAGATGACGTTGTTGATTAATCAAAGGATCTACTGCTTGGGGTGAAAGTTCCGATGGATACTGTACTACAGAATCAGCGATACCAACCAGACAAGCATCTTTTTCTACGAGATTTTGAATTTCACCAACAGACATTGCTCGTGGGAGAATCCATTGAAGCGATTTTACTCCACTGCTTGTGAGTTGTAGATCTGCTGAGTCTACTTGTACCCCTTCTAAAATTTTGCCTGAAGCAAGACATTGATCTTTTATAACTGCAACGAGCTCTGTTCCTTGATCAAGAATTTTATTTAAAGAATCAGATGTTGGTCCGTTTACTACACCAAGGTGTCCTTGTGATAAATTTAATCCAACAGAACTAATTTGAATTTTACCTCTAGATAAAAATGGATCTTGTGACGAACTTGTTGCGCAAACATTTTGATCATCTCCCGATGATCCGCAGCCCGCCAGTGCTAGAATTAATATAAATGATGTTATTATTCTCATCCTACCCCCTTGTTAAGGTGTGTTTCACTGCTTTAATTTTTCGGTAATAGAATCAGAACTTTGTTTGATGGAAAAAGAAACCCTTAATTTGCCATTTTGGGAAAAAAAGTACCAAACGTTTACAAATGAAAACTCTTTTTTAAATCAATGAGAGAATGTCAGTGCATTGTGTTTACGAATAGAAATAAATTGGAAAAGATTACCGTTAGTGTATTCACGAGCTTCAGCCTCATACCACGGTGGTGTTTCTCTTAAAATCGAAGTCTCTACTCCATATTTATTTAAGGCATTATTGATAAAATAATCAGGCTGACTGAGTTGAGTTTCAACGATTTGTTCAATAATGCTTCCAGCTGTTCCATCGCCATAATTATTTAAAACTGAATAGTACATTTGAGCTGTGTATGCATTGCCTTGAGTCGTTGCAGTTTTAAATAATTCACTCCAAAAACTAAATAATCCTGAATTACCCGTTTTACCTACAGCCGCATCAGAAATTAGACCAATGGCTGCACCACAAGAATAATAATTTCGATATCTTTTAAGTGCATCTGACGAGCGAAGACTTGAATTATACAAACCCAGTACACAGCGATTGACTGCTTGAGTTTGCAAAGCAAGATATTCAGTTTTATTAATCACTGATAATTCAAAAAGTGCTCGATAAGCAAAGGCATCTGCACCGCCTTCATGCATCCAAGCTTCAAAATCTCCATTGCCTGGAAAAAAAAGATCACCATTCCAAAGATGGGCTAACTCATGGGCAACAAGTTCCATCACATCAGTTATATTTTTATCTGTTGAATCATGCCACTGGCTTCCAAAAGCAGAAAGTCTTACTTGCTGATGCAAAACTCCACCTCGTGTTCCACTAAATGAAGCAAGCTCTGAATAAGAAAAAAGAACTAAGGGTTTAGCCTCTAAATTAAAACTAGTTTTTACTGTGTAAAAATCAATTAAAGTCGGAATTGCCTTGGCGATTTTTTTTTGCATCCATCTAGGAAGTTTAGGATCAATGATCGCCCTGTAATGACTTGCTTCATGTATCGGGATATTTCCAAAATAGATGTACCGCCCCTCACGCTCACTTTTCCAACTGACACTTTCCGTTGATAAAGTATCAGTTACTAATACTTGTTCACCTGGGGCTGGAGTAAATGTGTAGTCAGCTACAACTTTTGGTGAACTTTTTTCTAAAAGATCATTTGGATTACACACACGCATTCCTGGACAAAAAAGTGGGCGAATATCAAAATGCCCAGTGTAAATCGCCATACTGCCATCTGAAAATGGAACAAAAAATTCATAATCGCGTGGAGCATCAGAGAAATGAGGAATCATTTTAATTTCAATTTCTGTAACTGACCCGCTTGATGAGTGTATTACCTCATGGCCATTTAACTCCGCCACTTTCATAAGAGAATTTACCGGTTGCCAAGTGTTTGTGCGAAAATGAGAACGCTGCCTTCGAAAAACAATTCCATTCACAGGCTCTGAAAAATGATATTTCACATTCCAGGTACTGCCACCATCAGAATTTCTAAGATGAGCAACATTAATGTGAGTGCGAAATTCTTGTACGTTTATGTCGTCACTGATCCAACCGCATCCGCTAAGCGAGAGAAAAAGCATTAT
This sequence comes from Oligoflexia bacterium, assembly GCA_034439615.1. Lineage (NCBI taxonomy): Bacteria > Pseudomonadati > Bdellovibrionota > Oligoflexia > Oligoflexia bacterium. The sequence continues at coordinate 56,350 of JAWXAT010000030.1, forward strand.
AAAATTTATTTTTAATCCTACCCGCTTAAGCATATCCCCCTCATGGCCCCTTTTAATTAAACTTGATTGTAAGCTCCCCTAAACCACCAAATCCGTAGAGTGCTCCCAACCACTCTCCCCAACCATTTGTATAAAAAGTAGATCTTTTAAACTCTTCATGCCGAAGCAGTAACTCTTCTTTTGTTTCAGGTAACCAAATTGATAAACCACGTGCTTGTTTTGAATGCTGGCTTCCAAGAACAGAGCGAATTACCGTAAGATCAAGTGCCTGATTTACATTTTCAATGGCGGTTTTTAGAGCAATATTATTCTGATTTGAAATATCTTCTTCTCGGATAAATTTATCAAGTAAAGCCAAGTAATCACCTGATTCTTTAAAACCACCAAGATAACCTGGCGTTTGTATCACCACCTGTTGAAGTTTTAATCGTCTGATGGGTTCTACACTTATATAGTTATGTAATTGATTACTAAGTTCATACAATGCAGGTACAAGTTTTGATCTTAATTGAAAGCTTGAAATTGTACTTAGAGTTTCAGTGATTTTTACTTGTGATAATTCTGGTATTAATTTTGCCATTAGCTCAACTTGTTGTGGCCCAAAGTTTTTATCCGAATTTAGTGCTGCCATAATACGGCCATACGGAAGACCCGAATAAGGTTGAACCTGTGCTGAGCCGATGATGTAACGTGTAACATCTGAAATCTCATTCACAACTTCCACAGTCTGCATCAGACAAGCATCGCTTATAAAAATATCAATGGGTTTTCCTTCTAATGACTGGTTGACTGCTGATCTTACTGCTTGCCCCAAGAGTGGAACGTTGCCATAGAGCGCTTGATCATTTTGTTTTTTGGCTTTCCAACCGGTTCCATGGCCCCAAATGACAACCATATAATTAGTGGCCGGATACTCTCTCACTCCCCATTTAAGAAAACGACTCAAGTTTGCTTCTAATGGAGCTCTTAGTTTACGATTAAATGTAGTGACTACTGGAGATTCTATATCGTTATCTGTTGATGTATAAAAATCTGTTTCATTTAATCCTTCATAACTCTTGGTTTTTGATTCAAAAAGATGAAGTCGTTTCACCAAGGGTGTGTTTGCCTTAGTATACTCAACCACCACATCAGATTTTATTGTTGAAGCGCTTTGAAAATTCTGGTCACCACCAGATCTTTCCATTTCAGCAATATCCCAAAGTGCAAAGGGCTTTAAATCTTCTCCGACGGTCATAAAAACAAGAACCGTCCAAGGTTTATAACAATTGCGACGCTGACTACGATGTGCAAATTCTTTGTACCCAAGATTTCCACTCGAAGTTTTTACAACGTCTTTAGTAAAATCATAATTACTAGAATTAATATCACATGGCTTTTTCGGAAACCATTGAGGTGCTGCTTTAGCTTCTTGCCATAATAGTACTGAGACTATTATGGCAAGTATGAGATCCATATATTTCATTTTGAACGTTCGATTAATTTTTCAACAATTGCAGCCAGTGGTTCTGGATTCGGTTCATTCTTACTTGATTTCATATTTGCTGAAATCGTAGCCGGACCTCTCCAACCTGCAGGTATTGGAGCTATGCCATCCCATTCTGCCGGATTTATTTGAGTATCACCGATGGCCATAGCTTTTTTACCAACTGGCCCACGCCACAAAAAATCAGGATGAATATTTGAATACCATTCACCACCAATGATGTTTCCCTGTGCGTCTATCTCAAGATCATAAACGTAATTTACGATCTTTTTCTTTTCTCCCCGTGTTGATGAATGTGAAGGTGCCATTGAGTCGTCCATGATGGTTACTTTCATAAAAACACCCACCACTGAAACTGCACTGGTAGAACGATATGTTTTAAATTTATCAATAGTAAATCGTGATAAAGGTACTGAAGCTTGTCGCCAGTGTGTACCCATCTCTAAAGTTTGTGGATTAAAATAAGTATATTCATAACTCTGAACGGGGTGATTCCACACTTGAAGATCATATGTATTATCTAAAACAAAACTTTGTTTTTGTGCCCCAACAAGATTTGTTGCAGTCATATGCCACGTACCAGGATTCACATCAACACAAGGATGATTTCCATCTTGATCAACTGCTGGAATAATTCGCCCCATCATATCTTTTGCTGGCTTATTTTGCCGACAACGATCACCGATGAAATGCACATCCGGTGGTGCGGTAGCCCAAAGAAGAGATGCAAGACCTTTTATATCAGATGGATATAATGTAATACTTCTTCCGTCAGCTGTAGATGTCACAACTGGAGTGACTGGTTCCTCTAAATTAATTGCGGCACCAGACCATCCATGACATATCCCCATCCAACCCCAAACTCGGCCGTAAAGATTTTGATAAAATTCACCCATACCCCATACTTGACGCGTAAGTGGTAAGCTATTATCTCCGATAATCAGATCATATTTTTCTGAAGGTGCGAGCGCATTAAGATTTCCAAAACTTGTTGCCGGGTGTGCTGCGATATATGAAAAATTCGTAAGCCAATCTTTTGCATTAGGAAATCCAGGATCAGAATATCGATTTCCGATAACTCCTTTAACCATAGGCCAAAATGTTTCTGACCACGGTTGTTTCGTGACAGCACCAATAGTGAGTCCGCTGGATTCCATTTGTTGAATATTTTTGATATATGAAGTGGTCTCTAAAATTTTATCGACTTGTTCATTAGGTAGAATTCCACTTTTACCAGGAATTGTATCTTTAAGACAAACACGTGAACCATTTTGAGTGGTACACATTTTACTTCTCATGGCATCACGCATTTCAATATAAGCACCTGATGCAACTTCTTCAGGGGTGAATTTTTTTTCTGTGATAATATTGCCACGGATATCTTTTTGTACGAAGGGCTCATCTAATACTTTTGCCGGATTTGCATGAAAACGATTTAAAAAATCTTTTAACTCTTTTACGTCTGTGTTTGCAGTGCTTTTTGTTGATACTGCCACCATCAATACTACACTTAAGATTGCTCCAACATTTAAACGCAACATACTAAACCCCTCTCCCCTTTAATCATTGTGCTCAACCGTTATTTAAATGTTTGTGTAAAAAAAGGGGGTGACTTTTAGGATCACCCCCCGAATTCGGTAAACTTAATCTAAAACTTACTTAGGTTTTTGATCTTGTTTTTGCTCAATAGCTTTTGGAGCTTCTTCTTGTTTTTGCTCTACAGCCTTAGGAGCTTCCGCTTGATCTTGTTTTTGTTCAACATCTTTTGGAAGTTCTTTGGGTGTTTCTTCTTTAACAACTTCTTCTTGTTTTTGTTCTTGTTTTTGCTCAACAACCATTACGTAGGTGATTGAGTAAGACTGGCTGGTTTCTTTGCAAGTCTCTTCTTGTTTTTGCTCTTGTTTTGGAGCTTCTTCTTTAGGTGTCTCTTTTACAGGAGCTTGGTCTTGTTTTTGACCTTGTTCAACAGCCTTAGGAGCTTCTTCGATTGCTTTAGGAGCATCCTTTTGGTCTTGTTTTTGTTCGACTTCAGTTGGAACTTCTTTAGGTACTTCACAACCTTTTGACTCATTTAATGTAATGGTCAAGGTGCTAGCACCAGATTGTTTTTGACCTTGGTCACCGTCTGAAGTCATTGCGCCTTCAGAAGCTTGAGCGTGAACACCATTAACTGAACCACCAGAGAATGCGAACACACCTAAATCAGTTGTACCTTCACGAAGTGTAACGGTATCACCTGAGATAACTGCATAATCAGCTCTTCTCAATAAATCACGTCCAGCTTCGAGACCAGCAAAACCTGAAAGGTCAGCTTCGCTCTCACTTACGCGATCAATTCTTCCTTCAGCACTGCGAGCACTTAAAGAACCAGCATCTGCAGCATTATTTAAACCAGCTGCAGGAGCACTGTTGTCTGAGTTGCTACCGCAAGCTGAAATAGCTGCTACGGATAATACGGCAAGTGCCATACGAACTACTTTAGATGAAATCATTGTTATCTCCTTGTTTGTTAGTATTATTATTTTCCCTTAACCTGTTTGACCCTTGTTAAGTGTTGTCACGGTTCCACTTAGCAAAGAGAGGGCCAATGATTTTAATAAAGTTGAGACCGTTAATAAACCTTTTGTGTGTCAAAGTGAACACCACATTGTCCCAACGCGGGTCACGGTTACTCAAACGCAAAACACTTGAGCTACTTCCTAACCATCTGGGTTGAAGTCGGACTAAAAACAAGTTGGCAAAAGAATTGTATTGATGCGTGACGTACATTAATGAGGTTCAAGGGGGAAAAATGAAAACCTTTTTGGTGAGAGTATTTGGAATTACAATTTTATCTATCGGATTAAGTGCATGTTCTGATAGTGGCGGTGGTGGTGGTGTTAACTATATGATAAGCCCAAACGAAGTATCTATTAATGGTTGTCTTTCATTAGAGAAACTTTTTGGACGCATGCAGGGATTCCCGCAAGACCTTAAAGCACGACGTTATACAAAAGATATCAATATAGATGCTCCAGGCCGACCTCGTTATGCTGCGATGCTTACAAAATCAAATTTTCAATTTGTGGAAAGTGAATTTCAAAAGATTCATGAATTTCACGGAGCCAAACAAGCTGATTGCGCAACAGTATCTATAATAAACGAAGCAAACCAACCTGATGATTATCAAATAATAGCGGCCACACCAACTCAACTTGATTTAAAACAAGGAGAAACTAAAACCATCACGCTAAAGTTACTAGGCCCACAATCTATTGAAGTCTCAAAATCGTCTCAAGCTTTAGATATGTGTCGTATAGATAAGCCCGACCTCATTAATTTACAATTTACGTATCTATTAAAGTGGGGAGGTACTGAAATCGCAACTCCAACTGAATCGGTATCGACTTCGATGTTATTAAAAATGTCAAATGCCGGTGCGCCGATGCCCGCAAGCATTAATGAACTAGTTGCATCTATAGATAATGCTCCACCAGAAACAGCAGTTTTAGCAAATGAACTTAGAGATTTGGCATTAACTCCTGGAAACCCAGATGAAATGACTTGCACTGGTATCTCAGCACCAGCGCCACCCCCCAGTGAAGAAGAGGAAGATAACACACTACCCTCACCAACACCGGAACCGACTCCTAGTGGAGCAGGTCTATCTATATAGTACGTGTTTAATAAGAAAGTAGGAGTCTCATATGGCTTTTGTTGTAGACGAACTAAATGATATTGTTCCCGATAGAAAAAGAGTTGATCCAATTTTTCAAAACCTAAAAGGTGGAATGGTTGTATGGGATGCTGATCACAACTGCCACTTTGCCAGTGATTCTCTAAGCCTACTTTTGGGTGGTCATGAAGCTCCAACATCTATTACGACTCCAAGTTCATTAATCGGAACTCCCACACTGATCAGCGGAAGATATCAACGTTATATTAATACCACACAAGGACCACGTTATATTGATACGACTGTACAGCCCGTTGTAAACCGAGATCAAAAAATTATTGGATATGTTGCGATTTGCCAAGATATCACTGAACTTCAAGAGCCTCTACAATACCAAACCAAATTCATTGAACTTCTAAAAGGTGTTGCAAAAGGAATTACTCCGTATCAAGCATCAGAGATGATCTATAAATGTGTACAGCATTTTGGTTTCAGAGAGATGCGTATTATTTTATTTAAAAATGGAATTTTACAAACAATGTGTCAAATAATGGATGGCCATGCGGAAACCATATCATCACAGTGGGAACATTCTTTACGCAGTGACCCACATAATCCGCTACTGCTTCAGTTACAAGAGTTTCATCGCACTGGACTCATTTACCCCAAAGTGTTTCAGCCAAATACTGCATCTTATTCATCAGAAGTTAGCTATACTGATTTAATTTGCCTACCTATAGTAGATCAAAATGAACTATTAGGCTTTTTAACATTAGCGACACCTACATTTCTGATTTCAAACGAAACCTTACGCCCTCATGGCAAGCTTAGTATTTTTGCTGATGAACTTGCACCAGTCATGAGACGAATTTTCTTCTATACAGGTCATGATGCTGACGAATATCATCGGTTAAGAACAAGATTAGAAAATTACAATCTCAATCAAAAACAAATTCGCATACTTGAAATGCTTATTCGTGGAGAAAGCAATAAAGGCATTGCTGAAGCAATTCATCTATCAGAACAAGGTGTGAAGTATCATGTCGGGAATTTATTAGAAAAATTTGAGAGTAAAAATCGCGTGGAGCTTAGAGGAAAACTCAATCAAATACTCAAAGCGACAAATTAAGAAACTTTCTTAATAAAAAGAACGTCGAGACCTTTTTTCTTATACGTCTCAATGCGTGCATGATCAACTTTTTGATCTTTATGAGCAATTTTTAGATATTTCTCAGCAGAAAGGCGAACATATATATCTGCTGGCAGTATCGTAGCCTTTGAAAGCTCTTCAATCTGAATTTTATCAAAAAGATGATCATTACTACTCGTTACTTGAGTAGATGGTTTGTCTAAACATTTTTCAATTGCACCTATGAGATCATTTACTCTAAAAGGTTTTGTTAAAAATTCGTCAGCGCCCAATGCGTGGGCTTGCTGAGCTTCTGTGATATCAGAAAAACTTGTCATGAGAATATATCTAATTTGCGAAGTTTTTTTCACCCACTTGAGAAGTTCAATTCCGTCTACTTCGGGCATTCTGATATCAGATAAAATTATATCAAACTTATTTGCTTGAATTAAGCCTTGAGCAATTTTTCCATTTTCAGCTTCAAAAACCTCACAACCTTCTCTAGTCAACTGCGTGCTGAGTAAGACTCTTATCTCTTTTTCATCATCTACAATAAGAATACGAGCCTTCATTTATTCTTCCCACAATATTTTTTATTTGAGATACATGCTTTCTCAAAGGCTCCATTTATTTCTGATGAAGGAGCTCGATTTGTTTTTAAAACATTTCCTAAAGTGAAACAGCTTAATCCCGATTTAAGTTCACACGCCTTTTTGAAATACTCAATTGCGCTATCAATTTGTTTTGTATCTAACAAGTAGCTAGCAAATAATCCACAACCTATTGAATCGCGAAGTTCACACGCACGTTTTGCAAGTTTCTCACCTGCTTGGATATCTGCACGTAAGAAAGCCAAATTTGCGGCACCACCACAGCCATTGCCATTGTCGCTACTACAAGCTTTAAGCATGTACTCTTCTGCTAATACCATGGAACCTTCATCATAATAATACTGACCAAGCCCCGCACAACCCTCGCCATTGCCCAACTGACATGAAGTTTCTAAAGCCTTTGCTTGGCCTCTTTTGTCTTTTAACTCAGATAAAATAATACTTAATTGATTGCACCCTTTAGCTTGTTTGAGTTCACATGCTTTGTTGAAAAACTTTTGAGCTCGTAACTGATTATTTGAAAGCACATCAGTTTGCCCGAGTTCTAAACAAGCCTCTGCTGAGTCATACTCACACCCAGAAGATATTAATCCCATTGCGATTTCAGAATTACGTGGATGTTTTAGAGAAAGCTGGTAGCAAGAAGGGCCATATTTTTTATCACAGGCTTCTTTAAAATAGCTTTGTGCTTTGCTTTCATCACTGAGTTTTGTGTATATAAGGCCCACGTCATGACAGGCGCCGTTAAGATTTTGCTTACAAGCTTTTTCAAAATATACTAAGGCATCAGAGTATTTTTCTAGTTTTACTTGATCATAGCCTAATTGCTGACAATGAGTAGCACTTCCGGTTGTACATCTGAGTGATTTATTTGTAGCGCCAATCCAAATCACACCAACCAATAATGCAATCACTACTGAGCCGTCACGTAGTAAACGTTTAATTCTTATGTGTTTAGGAATTGGCACAATCATAGTAGGCGGTGTTGCAACCTCATTGAGTCTCGAAAGTCTTCGTCTATCAAAATCTGGATGCGTAAACAGAGGCACCCAATCGTTAATAAATGAATCAAAAACAAAATGACTTTTTCCAAATTTCTTATTTTTTAATGATTCTGTAACATATTTTGAAGAAAATGGACCTTGAATTTTTTCTCCAGGAATTCCAATAAAATAATTACCTGATTCATTTGAGGCAGGTGCCTCAGGTAAATGCGATGAACCAAGTGTAGCCTTTATACTTTGATAGAGAACATCAAGTTGGCTGAGTGTTTTCCAGTTTGACTCACCCTTTTTGAGAACAAAGGTTCCTCGATGAATAGTTCCCACTCTGATGAGCTCAACTATTTCATCAAAACTGAGTGGTCCTACTGCCTGGCCATTTGATAAATAAAAATATTCTTGGTTTTTCATCAGAACCCCGTTGATAAACTCCACGTTACTGTTTGATCTTGCAATTGATAATTGAGTATTGATTTAACTTGTTCACCAAATTCTAACTGTATATCAGAGCGTTTTGTCAAATTTTGATAGGTCATCTGTAAACCATGAGCATAAAAACGAGTTTGCTCTATACCTACGTTTATACTTGATGGTCTGCGTTGCGCTTGCGATGGATCAACAGCTTTACTATTACCCGTTGTTACGACTGTAGTTTCTTTTGACGGCGCAGCATTGACTTCTCCGGTACTGGGTAATTCCAAAGTAAGTAGATTATTTTTTATTTTGTCTTCTATTTTTGTAATCGGGGCTTTTCTTTCTTCAATGAAAAAATTTAACCAATTCATGGTCATTTTTTCTGCTGCAGAGTAAACGGTATCTCCACCACCAACTCCTTGCATGGCTCGAGTTAAACCACTTTTTTCTTCATTCTTTTGGAATTGTTCTTGTGATTGCAGATACTCAGCATGAAGTTTTTCATAAGTCTCACCGAGTTGTTTCTTTTTTGGTATTGAGGCAGGCTTTCGATCTTGATTAAGTTGCATATAGAAATTGTCTAGTTTGTATAATTGTTTGATTGAGATTTTTTTTATTTTGTCACGCACCCATGCCGTGCTGGATACCAAAAGCAGTGCGGAAATCACAATTAATAGTGACTTATTATTCATCTCATTCTCCTGCCTACCTTTCGGTATTCCATGGGGAATTGATGAATTTATTAATAAAATCTTAATCTAAAATTTTGAGATGTGACTTGAAATACAGACTTTAGTCTAATTACAAAAGGACAGGTGACATTAAAGACTTACCAAAACCTCGGAACAATCCACCTAACCCCATAAGTATATCTTTTGTTGTTTGGTTGTACGCCAACAGGAATTCGTTCTAACTGCGAATAAGTCATATCACCTGTGATTTTACTAATCGCACCATAAAAATAAAATTGGTTATTGGTCATTGGCCAAATAATCTTACCCATATCGGCTTCAACTTTCATTTCTTTTTGAAAATAATTTTCATAAAGTTGAAAATACCCATTATCTGAGTGACTGACTTCTCTTTTTCTCCCTACAGAACGTGAACTAGCAAGAAAGCTAACAGCGCGATAAAGATTAACTTCAGCCATGATGGATTTTGAAGTGTCCACTGAAAATAAACTCTCGTTCTTTTCTAGTTCACAACTTTTACAGTTAGGATTTGTTTTATGAATTTCTTGAGAAATGTGTGTGTTTTTATCAATATCTCTTTGTTGCAGCCCAGACCATGAACCAAGGCCTACTCGAGCAACAAACTTTATTTGAAAATTCGACGCTGCCGATTCTAGTTTAAGTCTAAATGAGCCTGATACAACTTCATAATAATTCGAGCTTACTCCCGGCTGAAGTACGTCATGTTGAAAAGTGAGAAAACGTGCTCCGAAACCATTTTCAACATCAGGAGATATGACTTCATAAATTGCTAATTCAAATGACGTTAAATCAATTTTATCGCCGAGCCTGGAATTATAAACATCTAAGATAAGAGAGGTGTTTAAAAAACGCTCTGCTCCCATTACCCCTAAACTATCTAATGCTTGATAGCCAACTTTGCTTAATTCAATTCTTAATGATGGGTTATTATTATCATGGGAAATCTTTTGACTGACTTTTGAAACTGCTATTCTAACTCTTTCATAAAATTCATCAGGGTCAATTAAGATGTCACTGGCAAATACACCATTTGGAATGAACAAAAGTGCTAATAAACTAAATAAAAAACGATTCATCTGAGCAATTCTCCCTGACATGCCTTTGAAAGCAAGAGCAAGAGCAAGAGAAGTGCCAGAAAAAACACATCTATTTCAAATATTTAAGTTAATTGTAGTACTAGTTTTTCAGCACAGGGTGATAATTTCAATTCACTATGAAAAGCGTGCCTGGTATCACGTAGAAAGTGATGTCCGATAATGGCCAGATTTTAGAACAAGGATGTGTTACTCATAATATCGAAATTTCACGGAGATTCAGTGGCCAACAGAGATCTAGTTTATTATGCAGCCCTCTTAAGACGAGACCCTCTATATGATGGTTGATTTTTTGTTGGTGTTAGTACTACAGGTATTTATTGTAGATCTATTTGCCCTGCACGCAAACCTAAGTACGAAAATGTACGATTTTTTATGACAACTCATGAAGCTGAATTGGCTGGATACCGCGCTTGTAAAAGATGCCGACCAGAAAGTGCTCCTGGCACACCTGCGTGGAAAGGAACTTTAGCCCATGTTTCACGCGCGCTAAAACTTATAACGCAAAGTTCTCCTAAATCGCTTAAAATAAATCAATTAGCAAATCGACTTGGCACAAGTGATCGTCATTTAAGGCGCCTTTTTGCAAGACATGTAGGTCTGTCGCCACAAGCAGTAATCATGAATAATAAACTTAACACTGCTCAAAAACTAATATGTCAAACATCTGAACCACTATCAAAAATAGCCTTCACAGCTGGTTTTAATTCAATAAGACGCTTTAATGACGCTATAAAAAAACGTTTTGGATTATCGCCCACAAAACTTCGATCGCAAAAAGAAGGAAATACAACCTCATGAAACTTTTTTTTAAGTATTATCAAAGTCCAATCGGTAAATTAAAACTCATCGCAAGTACCAAAGGGCTATTTGCAATCTTGTGGCCCAACGATAACGATGCCAGAATTAAATTAAGCGTTGCCATTGAAGATAATAGTCATCACGTATTAAAAGTGACTGAAAAACAGTTAACACAATACTTTAATGGGAAAAGAAAAGCATTTGATCTTCCCCTGGATTTACAGGGCACAGGATTTCAAAAATCTGCATGGCGCGCCTTATTAAAAATTCCGTACGGGAAAACTTGGTCTTACAAAAAACAAGCAGAATTGATAGGCGATTTTAAAAAAGCTCGAGCAGTAGGTGCAGCCAACGGTCGTAATCCAATTTCTATAGTAATTCCTTGTCACCGTGTTATCGGAAGTAACGGTGAGCTCACAGGTTTTGCTGCTGGGTTAAAAACAAAAAAATTCTTATTGGAATTAGAAGAGAAAATTAATCAAGAATGAGATTCACAAATTTTAGATAACGAAATTCATGACACGCATGTGGAAATGGATGATCTATCCCCTGCCCTGAAACTCTTAAAATTTGCCCCCGACGACGTGCCAGTGAAAGTGTTTCGTCAATAATTTCAAAAAAATCATTAAAAGTAATATGGCTCGAACAAGAACTAAGCGAAAGCATCCCTTGAGATTTTACACGACCTGCTGCTAGTGAGAAAACTTCAATATACTTAGCTTTTGCTAAATCTTTTTGATTTTCTGAATGGCTCATCGACGGCGGGTCTACGATGATGTGATCCCATAATTCTTTTTCACCCTTTAGATACTCAAATACATCAACAATTAAACCTTGATAAATTGAAGCTTTAAGTTTATTTAGCTCCCAATTTTCTTGTGACAAACTAATTGCACCTTTTGATACATCAACACTTGTAACTTTGCTTGCTGATCCAAGACCTGCATAAATAGAAAAACCACCTGAATAACTAAAAAGATTTAAAACTGACTTATTATTACTTACACTTCGAATATAATTTCGATTATCTCGTTGATCTAAAAAAAATCCGGTTTTTTGACCTTTTTCTAAATTTACTTTAAATTGGGCACCATTTTCTTTAATAATGATTTCATTTTCAAATTTTTCACCACCAAGGTGCTCAATTGTCTTTTCTGTATTTCTTCTAGTTTTTTCTATTACTGATTTACAAACACCATTTGATAATAGCCATTTTGATATCAATTGTTTATCCCAAAATTCTCCTGGGCCTTGACCGTCAAATTGCAAAACGGCCACTGAGTCATAGACATCGCAAATAAGACCTGGCAACAAATCACCCTCACCATTAAAAAGTCTAAAGGCATTTGTTTGATCAGATTTTACCGATCGACGTAAATGCAGCGCTTGTTTAAATCGATTTTCAAACAATCTATCATAGGGCGGCATTTTTTCTGTACTCAAAACCCGTAGAGAAAGTGGCCCATGGGGATCATACAATGCCCAGCATAACTCACCCTTAGAATCACTCACTTGGCAAAGCTGAGCTTGAGTTATGCCCGTAGGCACAGTGATCGCTTCTTTATATACCCATGGATGTCCGCGCAAAATGGACCGTCGCAAATTGCGATTTAATTTAATTTTGATTCGAGCCATGCGTTAGAATCTCAACCCGCTCTACGACGAGACGCCTTCAAATTAATTTTTTTCACATACGATGAAGTGTTTACCGGAGAATGCACATTCATAAATTTTGAAAATGCATGAGTATAAGGTGGTTTTTGATAATGCTTCAGATCCGGTTTTTCATTATGCTCTTTTTTTTCTGTGTGCACTTTAGGCACTAGTTTTAAATGCCTCTTAATTTGACCTGTTTTCTTAACTGATTTTGCTTTTGAATTGGTTTTTACACCTTTGGTTGCTTTAGACATTAACGTACTCCTTTGTTAGTGATTCATCTCTATCGGCAAAACCAGACAAAAGTTGAGTCGCCTAAAAGTTCGACGTTTTATCAATAAATTGTATTAAATTTCAACGTTTCCAGAGTATTACAGCAACCATTGAAGCCACAGCTTTTGTGATATTAGTCATGTAATCAAAATGAATCCTATCAACTTTGTCACAAGCTTTGTGGTAACAGGGATTGCTGTCTCCACCAAAAAAGTTCTGTGAAATAACAACAGCTGGAATATTTTTGCTCCAAAATGATGCGTGATCACTTCGATCAGTACACGCAGAGGTTCTTTTTAATGGCAATGCAAGTTCTGTAATAGCCGTCACAAGCATGGCTGAAAATGGTTTTGAATCCGCACGGTCGCAATCAATCACATGAAATGCTCCATCGCGTCTGTTATTAAAACCTGTCATCTCTAAATTTACATCTAAAAGTATAGTTTCAAAAGACTGCAATGTGTTCACATAATTTCGTGAGCCCACTAAACCATTTTCTTCTTGGTCAAAACCCACAATTCTAAGAGTGTATTTAATCTCAGATTTTGCAAGTGCATGGGCAATAGCCAAGGCTGAAATAGTTCCCGTACCATTATCATCTGCTCCGGAGTTATGCATGCTATCAATGTGCGATGAGATAATTACAACTTTTGAAGTATCTAACCCTTTTTTCTCAGCAATAAAGTTTATACCTGTTGCGGAATAACTATGAGTCGTTGTTATATAACCGATTTTTGCATATTCAAGTGCAAGATATTTACGAGCCAATTCTCGACCAGCATTACTTCCCCGCTCAGAAATTATAGCCTGAACTCCATTAATTAATATCGGTGAAGCCCCTGAAAATTCCATGAGTTTTGTTTTTAAAAAATCAGGGTCAATATTAATTCTAGGAAATTCACTGTGTGGGTCTTCACCAAAAATCGGTGCCACTTGATGAGGGCGAAATGATTGAAAAGCGCTTTGATCTGTAGACCAATCAAGGGTTGCAAGGGTTGCATGGCTTGCAAAAATGTTGTTCGTTGTTAGCGTACATAGAATTATCAACAAACTTATTAGGTACTTAAAATTTTTTATTTCCAACCCCTTGTTTCTAGCTGAAATTTATCCCCTACTCATACCTGAGAACCCTATTTTACAAGTATACATTTGGCAAGAATTGCCTCGAATAATCGACTCATTCTCATTTGAGAAATGATTTTTTGCTGCTCTGAGTAAATAATTTAGGAGTTTCATATTTTTAGCTAATAAGAAACAATTTATATGTCAGTCTTGAATTTAGCGCGAGGGCCTAGTTCCATGCAAAAAATTTATTTTATTATTTCTGTTTTGAGCATCATCGCTTTCGGCTCAGCCTGTGGTTTTATAAATTACAGTGTTAACGGGTCTACCCCCTATTTTCTAGCAGTCAGTGATATTGGTACTCATCGCGTATTAATTTGGCTAACTCCACCGACTCGGAACCAACAAGCAGCGGATGTGGTTCTTGGCCAGCCCTCAATGTCAACAGGGGTAGTTAACAACACACCTGGTGCTGCTGGTACTCGAAGTGCTCAAAGTTTTTTCGGTCCACGTTCTATATTTTCAAATGAAAATTATTTTTTTGTTTCTGATCAAGATAATCATCGAATTTTGGCATGGAATGGTTTGCCGACAAACACCCAACAAGCAGCAGTATCAGTTTTAGGTCAATCTACTATGGCCACGGGAACCTCTGATGCCGGCGGAACAACTGGCTCACAAGGACTCAACACACCTAATAATATTTGGGTAGTCAATGGCAAAACTTTTGTCTCAGATCTCACTAATCATCGTGTGTTGATTTGGAATAATATCCCGACCTCTTTTTCACAATCAGCTAGCTTGATTCTAGGCCAGCCAGATTTTACTTCAGCTGTGGCAAACAACACACCGTCGACTCCTGGCACGGCAAGTAATCAAAGTTTATTTCGCCCTTCATTTGTAAGCAGTGATGGAACAAAATTATTTGTCGCTGATAGAGACAATCACCGCGTGCTGATTTGGAATTCAATTCCCACCTCAACACAACAAGCAGCACATCGTGTAATTGGACAAACAACAATGGCTGGTGTCGCCCAAGGTACTGGCCCCGGAATGAGCTTTCCATTAGGGGTTACATCTTGTGCAAATATGCTCATGGTGGTCGATTTCGGAAATAATCGCGTATTGATTTGGAATACTCACCCAACAAACGATGGGCAAGCGCCTGATATTGTTTTAGGACAACCAAGCCTCACTACAAACACCGCAAATAATACTCCAGGTGCTGCGGGCACTGTGAGTGCATCAAGTCTAAGCTCACCCACTCAAGTATTTTGTGACGGACAAAAAGTATATGTTGCTGATAATTCTAATCGTCGCATTCTTATATGGAATAAAATTCCCACCACAAATCAACAAGCTGCTGACATTGTTTTAGGACAACCAGACATGGCTACAGGAACAGCTGGAACGACAAACAGCCAAACATTCGTTTCCCCCATTGGTCTCTTTACAAATTCAAATCAAGCCGGCGTTTACAAACCTGGAGGATATTGATTTCGTAATGTTTGATCTGTGACAATGAAGTTGAGCTTACCTTCAATGAAGGCTTTTAGTTTTTGTTGATCTGCATAAATTTGAAACTTCTTTGTGATAAAACTATCGTACTCGTCTTGAGCTCCACCTAATTCTAATATCGATATTTTTCCATTCTGAAATAATAATTTTTTGTATTTTAAAATTTCTGATTGTCTCTCAAGTTGCAATTCATTATTTTCAAAATTTGTTGTTAATCTTTCAAGATCCCTAAGACTTGAATCAATTTCAAGTTTACCTGATAACAATTCATTTCGATGCTGGTTCTCTTTAATCGATTTTGCAACACTTACTCGATCATACTCGCCTTGAGTAGAATTAAATTCTAATGGCATAGAAAAAGTGAGCATTGCAGTCCATGATGGATTCTTATTTGCCAACATATTTTGCCGAGCTTGATTTTCTTGTATATCCATTCCGGTTGTTAGGTATTTTAAATCTAGGTTAAATTGCGGCAGCTTTGCATTAGCTGCCTTTTCAATTTCAACACTTGCCTCATTAATTTCAAACTGCATGCGTTGACGTTGAGCAATTGAAACTTCTTGAGTACTTTTTTGTTTGAGTACATCCACTGCGATTTTTAAATCAAAAAATGAAGGAGATTTAGTCTGTGGAATCAAGTGAATCTCACGAGTGTCATGAGTTAAAGGTAAAATTTCACGACTTAGTTTTTCATTGACCTCTAAACTATTTGATTGCGCAAGTAGAAGTGATGCCTTTGCGATTTCTAGTCGTGGGCGCGCATAAATCACATCAAACGAACTGGTATTACCTTCAGTATAACGTTTTTCGATTTCTTCAAGCTTTGATCTAGCTCCCTCAACTGCGTCTGACTTTAACTGCACTTCTTGTTGCGCTTTATAGAGTTCCCAAAAAAGCCCAAGAGATTGCGCCGTGACTTCATTCATTTTTTCAATCAAAGTCCAATAAGCCTGTTTTTTTCTAAGTTCCGCTTGTCGTAATTTTGCCTCGTTAAAAGCAAAACCTCCACCACCAAGAAGTGGTTGGGTTAATTTAGCTTGGCCTGCGGTTTGATATCGATTTTCTAACAAACTACGAGCAGAATTTGTGTGAATCTGTAAATGCTGAAGAGATAATTCAGTCACAGTTCCTAGCGAAAATTTTTTCTTAAGTGCTAAAGAATATGATGTTGTTTTCTCTTCTACCACTTCTAGATCAAACACTGAGTTAGTTAATCTCTGATCATATTTATATGAGGGATTTAAGGTGAAGTAATAGTCAAAATCACCCCGAGCTTTTTGAACATCAGCATTAGCAATTTCAAAGTCAGTTTTGGCAAGACTGATCTTAACATTATTGGTTAAGACCATGCCTTCAACATCAGCGACGTTGATAGGCAAAAGTGTTGGAACCTTAGCATTAGCTAGAGCCACGTAGTTTAATTGGCATAGTATCGCTAATGCTAATGCTCTACTTTTTCTTCCCAATGTTTGTCTCTTGTTTTGCAGCTGCCTGCTTAACTGGTTCTTTTTCAGATTTCTCTGATTTTTCAGCTTTATCATCTTTATTATCGTGTCCATAGGCATAAGCATGTCCATGTCCATGTCCATGACCACGTCCGTGATTCTTGCGATGATCATCATCGGTAATGTGTGCTTCGTTCTTTGGAACTGTCACTGTACCGTCTTGATGATGCTGAGTATTTAATGGCAACTGAACAACTACTGCACCTTGTGGAGTAACTTCAATCGCAGTTGGAACAATTTGGTTCACAACTTGATTACTCAACTCAACGGTTCCGGCATTAGCATTAAAAGTGATACCAGCAGGCAATTTTACTTCAATAGTACCATCGGGCTTTTGAACAGCTTCAACAACAGTTGGAATTTCATTAATATTCACAACACCTGCTGGCACAGTAAGTGTGTCAGTTGTTGAATTAAAGGTTGTACCTTCAGGCAATGCCACTACTGCTGTTCCATCAGGTTGTAATTGAATGCTCTCTGGTATTACTTCTCCAAATTGCTCTTCAACTACGTTAAGTGGAATTTCCATTGTGTTAGCTGCTGCATCAACTTTTACATCTGCAGGAGGTTCAATTGTTACCGCTCCACTTACTTCAGTACTTACCCACTCAGGACCACTCAGAACATAATCTGGTTCTGGATTATTGATAAAATCTGTGGCGTGAGAAACAATAGTGAAACTTCCATCAGTATTAAATCGCGTGTCACTTGGTAAAGTTATCGCCACTTCACCTTGTGGTGTTACTTCAACTGCGGCTGGCAATACTTCGTTTGTCCAATAGTTGTCTAATTTAACTGTGTTTGTATCAGCACTATAAGTC